>DAIMYK010000029.1:0-11302 GCA_036734525.1 Sediminibacterium sp.
GTTCGTTACTTTTTGTTCCGGCCAATGTGCCTCTCTCTGCCATGGTGATGCCACGGGAAAGTTTTTTGATATGGGAGCGGGCATCCTCTACAGCGCTTTTCATATCTATATCGGGCAAGGGGTAATCACAATGCTGAATTACATCTTCGATCATTCCCTCCAAACCCATTGTCCTGCCGTCATCCGGACTGTACAAACGGGTGATGCCATATTGATGCAATTGCTCTATTTCAGTTGGCAGTATTGTTCCGCCACCCCCTCCAAAAATCTTAATATGCCCGCAGCCCCATTCTTCCAGCAGGTCTTTCATGTATTTGAAAAACTCAAGATGGCCTCCCTGGTAACTGGTAACTGCAATACCCTGAACATCCTCCTGAATGGCACATTCCACTATCTCCTGCACACTGCGGTTATGTCCCAGGTGAATGATTTCTACGCCTTTGGACTGAAAAATTCTGCGCATGATGTTGATAGACGCATCATGCCCGTCGAAAAGACTGGTGGCGGTCACCATGCGAATAGGATTGCGGGGTATATATGCCATGCAGTAGTAAATTGAGTGCAAAAATAGCACTTTTGATGACGACGTTAACGGTTGTTAGTTTTTTAACTTATTATGGTTCTGCAGGGGTAAGATGAATTTGACTTACATTCGGATATGGGTTTTTCGATTGAGATTACAAAGGAGCAGGAGTTAGCTGCGGTGGTGTTGTCGGATGGCAACGGAACATCAGCTGAAATATATACCCTTGGAGGGATATTGAATCGGTTCATAATACCTGTGAAGGGGAATTTATGTAATCTGGTAGCCGGATTTAACAACTTATCGGAGTCACGCGAAAAAATCGGAGAGGCATTTCAGGGTGCCCGGTTAAGTCCCTTCGTCTGCCGCATGCGCAACGGCACTTACACCTGGCTGGGTGTGACCTATCACATAGAAAAAAAATATCTGGGGGCCCATGCGATACATGGATTGATGTATGATGCTGTTTTCGATATTACTGAGACAAGGGCAGATGAGCGAATGGCTGTTGTTGTATTAGAGGGAAGCTATGATGGATCAGACCCGGGTTACCCTTTTGCTTATCAGGTAAGGCTGGAATGGATGTTGAAGGTGGGCTCTACCTTAACAGTAAAAAGTACTGTGTGGCATGAGAACGAGGAGATGATTCCTTTGGCGGAAGGCTGGCATCCTTATTTTACATTGGGTGGTAAAACAGATGAATGGGAACTACATTTCAACACCAACAGGCAAATGGAATATGATGCAGATTTGTTGCCGACCGGACAACTTATTGCCGACAATCGATTTTTATCGGGATGCCTGCTTTCGGGTATTCATCTCGACAATGGCTATGTTTGGTCGGAAGATGAGGGGCAAGAGTACAAGTGCGTTGTAAAAAACAAGGATATAGAGTTAACGATATTGCCAGATAGGTCTTTTCCGGTCTTACAGGTTTTTACTCCTGATGACCGCAAGAGCATTGCCATCGAAAATCTCAGTGGGGCACCCGACAATTTCAACAATCAACTTTTACTCATTAGTTTACCACCCGGAGAACAACGGGAATTTATCACCACTTACAGAGCCCGTGCATTGCTATGATGCCAGGGCTATCACGCTGATCTCTACATTCACACCTTTGGGTAATCCTTTCACAGCAACGGTTTCACGTGCAGGGAAAGCAGTAGTGAAGTAGGAACCATACACTTCATTCACTTCTGCAAACAAAGACATATCGGAAAGAAAGATGGTGGTTTTTACAACCTGATCTAAACTTGTTCCTGCTGTATCCAGAATCGCAGTAAGGTTTTTCATCACCTGGTGAGTTTCTGCCTGGATGTTTTCTTGCTGCAGTTCGCCTGTTGCCGGAATGATTGCCACCTGACCACTGACGAAGACAAAACCATTGGCTTTGATGGCCTGGTTGTAAGGACCGATGGGGTCGGGTGCTGCGGGTGTTTTGATGACTTCTTTTGACATAGCTATAAAATATTCAGCAAATTGACTACATTTCATTGAACCTGCCAACCTAATTTTGCCCGATATAAAAAATCTTATCTTAAATGCTTCTGGTTATTGACACCGCCCTGGAGAAAGCCCATGTCGCACTGGTTAGACCGGAGAGGCTACTGATCGTGCGGGAAAATACCAGTTCGAGGGAACATGCAAGTTTTGTTCCAACTGCCATTGATGAGATTTGTAGGGAAGCCGGTATTCCATTAGCTGAACTGACGGGTGTGGTTGTCGTGAATGGTCCGGGAAGTTATACGGGCCTCCGGGTTGGATTATCAGCTGCTAAGGGTATTTGTTTTGCACTGGAAAAACCCCTTTATGCACTATCAACATTGGAACTCATGTCGGCAGCACTAATCAGGCATGCCGGTGAACAGGGTATCGATATCAATACAAGAACAGTTTTTTGCCCCATGATCGATGCCCGCCGTATGGAAGTATTTACCGGTCTGTACAGCAGCGATCTGACCCCGGTGAAAGAGCCATTTGCACTCATTGCCGATGAACAGGTATTACAACAACTGGCGGGGAATTCAACCATTATTTTTTCCGGCAATGGTGTAGAAAAATTATCGCATTTATTACCTTCCGGAACCATTTCTTACCCTGGTTTTATCTACCTGGCATCGGATCTTGCGGACGCTGCAAACAGGGTAGTTCAAAGAGGATGTGCTGAAGATCTTGCATACATTGAACCGTTTTATATCAAGGATTTTTTTAATCCACTGAAAAGCAAATCTTAAGTTTATACATTTTATATATTTCAAAATATATTAAAATCGGAAAAATATATATAACTTTAGACAATAGAAGTTTTAACCCCCCAAAAACTTTAATTTATTGTTATGAGCCAATCATTACAATCCATAGAACTATTGAACGGAAATGTGCAGGTAAAGGTTGATTTTGTGCATACAAAAAAGGCTGCCCTTATTCTTCGCTCTATTAACCACAAGCTCCGTCAACAAATCATCAAGCTTCTGGATGAAAACCAGAAAATGACTGTGACAGAAATTTATGTGAAACTGCGACTGGAACAATCTGTTGCCTCGCAGCATCTTGCCATTTTGCGCAGAGCTGGAATTGTTGCCACTACTCGCGATGGAAAGTTCATTTACTATTCTGTTAACTATACTCGTTTAGCTGAAGTAGTAAAGTTCGTAGAAACACTGATCGCCTGATTTTTCAGTAACTTTGCGGTTGAATGTGTACATGGTTTTAAGCATGGACACGTTATTATTATTCAACCCGCAGATTATGTTCATTCGACAACTTTATACAGGCTGCCTGAGCGAAGCAGCTTATTTCATCGAGAGCAACGGTGAGGCCGCAGTCATTGATCCTCTCAGAGATATTGAAGCTTATTTGGATCTGGCTCGCGAACGCAAGGCCACCATCAAATTTATTTTTGAGACCCATTTCCATGCTGACTTTGTAAGCGGTCATCTGGATCTGGCTGCTGCTACCGGTGCAACCATTGTGTACGGCCCATCCTCAAGAACCAATTATCCTGTACATCTTGCGAAAGATGGAGAGATCTTTTCGCTGGGGAATATCAGTATAGAGGTGCTACATACGCCCGGACATACCATGGAAAGCAGTTGTTATCTGTTAAAAGATGAGCAGGGAAAAGATCATGCGATTTTTACGGGTGACACGCTGTTCGTAGGTGATGTAGGTCGTCCGGATCTCGCACAAAAAGAAAATGTGATAACGATGGAAGACCTGGCAGGCATGTTATATGATAGTCTGCAAAATAAAATCATACCGCTGGCCGACGACGTGATTGTTTATCCGGCCCACGGTGCCGGATGTAGTTGTGGTAAGAACCTGGGGCCTGAAACCTTCAGTACCATCGGTGACCAGAAAAAATCCAATTATGCGCTGCAACCGCAGACCAAGGAAGAGTTTATCCATGCTGTTACCGAGGGGCTGGCTGCGCCACCTCAATACTTTCCCATCAATGCCATGATCAACAAGCAGGGATATAGCAGTCTGGATGCAGTGTTGACAGCAGGGCTACAACCTTTATCTGTCAGTGCATTCAAAGAAGCTGCTTCCAAAGATGATGTCATTGTTTTAGATACCCGACCATCGGCAGAGTTTCCCGAAGGTTTTGTTCCCGGCTCAATCAGTATCGGTCTTGACGGTCGCTTCGCAGAGTGGGCGGGCAGTTTGCTTTCCTTCAATCATCCTATACTGTTGGTAACAACTCCGGGAAAAGAAAAAGAAACCATCGTTCGTCTGGCACGTGTAGGTTTTGATAAAATGGTAGGTTATCTCGATGGAGGAATAGAAGCCTGGAAAAAAGCAGGCGAGGCTATCGACATGATCATTAATGTAGATGCTGATGAACTAGCGATGGATATACCATTCGATGATCGTCTTGTAATTGTAGATGTTCGGAAAGAAGCTGAATTTGCGAATGGTCACTTGAAAAATGCTGTTAATTTGCCCCTGGATAGTTTAAAAGATCCCGGCTCCATGTCTGATCTCGATGATGCCAACAATGTATATGTTCACTGTCAGGGTGGATACAGAAGCGTTATAGCTGCATCGCTTATCAAAAAAGAAGGATTTCACAATATCCGCAATGTTGTAGGTGGCTGGAATGCCATCAGTCAACTGGGAGACAAAGTAACCATTGTAAAAGAAGCAGCTGTTCTGAACTGATCTGTACTTCGGCCTGATCAGTACATCAGGAAATTAATTTTTGCTTTGAATCATCGGGATTGTATTCCCATTTCCACCTGCGGTGACTCCACAGATAATTAGAGGGATTGGCCCTTATTGCGTCTTCCAGGTATCGCACATACATTTTTGTCAATTCTCCCTCAGGCAATGATGCCGGGCTTTCAGTAATCAATTCATAGTGCAGATGATAATGTCCGCGACGGGGTTGTTGTATGCTGATGAAAATAACCACTGTATCATTTGCTCGCGCACCACGTTCCGGTCCTGATGTAAATGCCGTAATCTTATTGAAGAACGATACCCAATATGCCTTGTCTATTCTGGCAGGGTTCTGATCAGCTACCAGTCCGAGTGCATACTTACCCTTCACATAATCATGAAAACGATCTTTGAATTCGGCCGCAGGAATTAAAATGGTGTTGAATCTCTTCCGCATGCGATACATGATTCTATCGAAAGCTTTACTGGTGAAAGACATGTATACTCCTACAAAAGGGAACTTGCTCTTTCGTGCTACCCCCAGATTGATCATCTCCCAATTAAAAAAATGAGCTGTGTGCAGCTGAACATTTTTTCCCGAGTCGAAATATTTATTGAGTACTTCAGCATTCGAAGTCACCCTTTGATCAAACCGCTTATCTGTCATGGCAATGAGCTGGATTGTTTCGACCATTGTATTGACAAACTGATGATAAAAGTCTTTGGCAATACGAACTCTTTCCGCCTCAGTTTTATCAGGGAAGGCTATCAATAAATTGCTCATCACGACTTCTCTTCTGTAGCCTATGACATAGTAAGCTAGTACATAGAGTCCGTCACCGATAAAATACAACAACCGTTCCGGCAATAATGACAGCAGGTACAGTAAACTATAATAGATATAATACATAATTGAACTCAATATAGATAAAGATCAAACTATCTGTTGAATAAAAAAGTTATTCATTAAAGTACAATATTCTGAAGAAGCGGACTCTTTTCACGATGATCGGTATTATAATGCAACCCACGGCTCTCTTTTCTGAATTGTGCTCCCTTTACAATCAGGTAGGCAGAAGTGATCAGATTGCGCAATTCGCATAACTGGGGCGATAACCGTGTCGTTCGATAGAGTGCTTCTGTTTCTTCATACAACAGATCCATTCGCCTCATTGCACGTTGCAGTCGCTCATCTGTTCGAACAATTCCCACATAATCACTCATGATTTGTTGCAACTCCTTTTTCGTCTGTGTAATCAAAATCATTTCCCGAGGATCGGTGGTTCCCTTTGCGTTCCAGTCTGGAATATCACTTCTCCAATCAATCTGGTCAATTTGGTTCAAGCTGTTTTCATATGCGCGGTGAGCAAATACCATGGCCTCGAGTAAGCTATTGCTGGCTAGCCGGTTGGCTCCATGCAACCCGGTACTGGCACATTCTCCGCATGCATAGAGATGATGGATAGAGGTTCTTCCCCACTCATCGGTTTTGATTCCTCCACAACTATAGTGTGCTGCCGGTGCCACAGGTATCATTTGTTGCATCGCATCAATGCCGATACTTTTACAACGAGCATCAATATTGGGAAAATGCTCCTGGAATTTTTCAGCACTCATGTGTCGGCAATCCAGATAAACGTGTTCAGTTCCTCCCACTTTCATTTCATTGTCGATGGCTCTGGCAACAATATCTCTGGGTGCCAGGTCTTTTCTTTCATCATATCTTGACATGAAAGCTTCTCCACTTTTGTTCCTGAGGATGGCACCATCACCCCGCACAGCTTCCGTTATGAGGAAAGAAGGTGAAATGCCGGGTTCGAATAAGGCTGTTGGATGGAATTGGATGAATTCCATGTTCTCAATTCTTCCTTTCGCCCGATAAACCATGGCGATGCCATCACCGGTAGCAATCTGTGGATTAGTGGTTGTGCGGTAAACCTGACCGCAACCACCACTTGCCATCAAGGTAATCTTTGCCAATATCTTTTCTGTCTCCCCCGTAGCGAGGTTAAGCACATAAACTCCATAACAGGTAATGTCTGTACTTGACTTTGTCACAAG
This sequence comes from Sediminibacterium sp., assembly GCA_036734525.1. GTDB lineage: Bacteria > Bacteroidota > Bacteroidia > Chitinophagales > Chitinophagaceae > Sediminibacterium. The sequence goes on from DAIMYK010000029.1 coordinate 6,752, forward strand.
ATATCCCAGGTGGTGTTGGGTAATTATATCGACTACAAAACAATGGTGCAGCAATTGAATATTTGGCAGGGTTGACATCTCCTCCAGCAAAGCACGTTCCATTTCTTTGCCAGTGACATCTTTATAATGGAGTATGCGGTGAACACTGTGTCCGCCTTCTTTACCTAAACTATAATTTCCGGTGGAAGTTTTATCAAATTCCGCCCCATAGCTGATGATTTCCCGAATGCGTTCAGGACCCTCATGAACGACCAGGTTAACTATATCGGGATTGCATAGTCCATCTCCTGCAATCAATGTATCGGAAATATGTTTCTCAAAACTATCAGTTGACTCATCCCAAACACCGGCTACCCCTCCTTGTGCATATTTGGTATTTGTTTCATCCGCCTGTGTTTTCGTGATCACAGTGACTGACTTATCAGGAAAGTAGCGGGCAGTTTTTATGGCGAAGGTGAGACCGGCGATTCCGGATCCAATCACTAAGAAATCTGTTTTAAGTGGGGTACTCATCATTACAATTTATGGAAACCAACAACAAAGTATAGATCAGGCACCGGCGGGCTCTATCCAGGCATCGTGCTCTTTTAAGAGATTGATGAGTTCCTGCACGGCTATTTCACTGTCAATGTTGCGTTTCATTATGTCTTTGCCTTTGTACAAAGTTATTTTACCGGGGCCACTTCCTACATAACCAAAGTCGGCATCTGCCATTTCACCGGGACCATTTACGATACAACCCATGATGGCAATTTTGACACCCTTGAGGTGATGGGTCACTTTTCTGATGCGGGCTGTGGTTTCCTGCAGATCAAACAATGTTCTGCCACAGCTGGGACAACTGATGTATTCCGTCTTAGAGATCCGCGTGCGGGTAGCTTGCAATATTCCGAATGCGGTCGCATTCATGAATTCTTCCGGTCCATTGAGCTGTACATAATTTCTTCCACTGGTAGCATTTTGTTCCCGGCTACTGATAGCATAGCTTTCAGCTGTCATCCCTAAACAGATGCCATCACCCATACCATCTAATAAAAGTGCCCCACATTCTGTTGCGAAATGTATCAGGTGTTCGTCTGATGTCTGGTGGTTGCTGTCACAGATCAATATCACCGGATTATTGATTTTCCGGTTCATTAATTCCATGAACATTCTTCTTACTGCCGGCATAGCATGGCGGGAATGACTGCTGAGTGCCAGAACTACGGTTGGATCATTGGCTATTTCATCGAGACCGGTAAAATCATTGATATTGGAATTATCGCTGAAGCAATCAACCATTACTATATTCATGTGATTGCTCTTATGCACAGCGCTTAAATATCCTGAGGTACTGAATAAGGGAACATATGAAGGGTGTTCTGATACCTGTTCCCAGGTAGCAGGATAAGTCAATACGCGGAGCGTGCCGGGCAACTCAAAATTCAGCAAGGTATGTCCGGTGAAAATATAATCGGCAGCCGTATCACTGATATTCCACTTGTCGGTGGCAGCATCATAATTATACCCTACTTTTTGTAAATCAGCAGGTTCAATTTTGCTCAGGCGACTCAGGTCTGCGATTACAACAGGTACTTGTTGATGACCTATATTGCCTACTGCAAAAGAGGCTCTCCTTTGATAGGAAAAGGGATCGTATGGAATTTTTTGAACCGCTGGTATCAAACCTTTTTCTTCTGAGGGAAAAATATATCGTTTAACCAAATCCCTGCAAACCGGTATTTCAAATTCCGGATCCTCTGTGAGACTAACCCGAATTGTATCCCCGATTCCATCTTCCAGCAGTGTTCCGATACCGGCTGCACTTTTGATTCTTCCATCTTCCCCGTCACCCGCTTCAGTTACTCCCAGGTGCAAGGGATAGCACTCCCCAAAAGATGTTAGCATTTGTTGTACCAGTAACCGATATGCCTGTACCATTACCTGGGGATTACTGGCTTTCATACTCAGAACAATCTGATGAAAATTTTCATCCCTGGCAATGCGCAGAAACTCCATGGCACTTTCCACCATACCAATGGGCGTATCACCATAGCGGCTCATGATGCGGTCACTGAGTGATCCATGATTGGTGCCAATGCGCATGGCTGTTCCATATTCCTTGCATATCCGAACGAGCGGAGTGAATTTTTCTCTTATCCTGTCAATCTCTTCCAGGTACTCTGCGTCTGTATAATCAATCTGTTCGAACTTCTTCTTGTCAACATAATTCCCCGGGTTGACCCTGACCTTTTCAACAATGCGGGCTGCGATCTCTGCTGCATTGGGAGTAAAATGAATGTCAGCCACCAAAGGAGTATGATACCCCCGCTTGCGGAGTTCATTTTTTATCAGCAACAGGTTCTCGGCTTCTTTCTTACTGGGTGCTGTAATTCGCACCAATTCGGCACCTGCTTCAATACAACGAATAGATTGCTCAACAGTGGCAATAGTATCCATGGTATCGGTAGTCGTCATGGTTTGTACCCTGATCGGGTGACCATTGCCCATCAGTAAGCCACCAATTGACACCTCTCTGGTTTTGAGTCGGCTGATGGAAGTCAGACTATTACAATAGAGTTGCATGATTGAATAAGTTAATTAACACCCGGGTTGAGTGTTGGTTCTATACTATAGCTGCTATTTCTTTCCGGTCAGAAAACCCTGCTGACTTAATATATTTTTTAACAGACTGATTTGGGTTTCCGGCGGCTCCTCACCTCCCTTTCTTTGGGTATGAATAACAAAGAAATATGGGTGCTTGTTTTCTTCCACCCAGCCAACTACCCAACCATTGGTCAATCCTGCCTCCGTTTTCCGGCGAGAGAGATAATAGGCCAACTGGTAGGCAGCAGTATTTTCACGAATGAGTAATTTCTTTACAATTTCCTGGCTTCTTTTCTGAAATGGTAACTGGTTGAAATATAACTTTTTGATAAGTCCGAGTTGTTCATCGGGAGTTATGGTCAGCGAAGATTGAGCGGCCTGCTCCGGAGCCCCAGTGATTTTTTTTGACCCATATTGCAGTGTATCCAGAATAGATTGTAATTTTTCTTTTCCCATCGTGCGTTCTACCGTAGTAAAAAAAGCGGGTATGGAATAAATCAGGGCCGAATCGGCAGAAATTCTGGTAGTTGATACGGTATCAATCAGTAGTGGTGTGCGCTCATTGGCGATTACTCCTGTCTCCAGTCCGGCAACAACGAGAACCGGTTCAAAAGTTTGATCAGGCGAATATGCTGAATCGCGGTATTGCTTCACATTGTATAAGGTAAATGTTCCTGCTCCGTTGTGAAACATTCCGTAGGTCCCATCTACACCTGCCTTCTCAAAAAATTCGCCGATGGAATCATCAATGGAGACATTGTTGGGGGAACATGCTGCGAAAGCTGTAATGATGAGGGCACCCAAAGCAAGGGGCAATAAGTTTAGCTTGTGAGCAACAGTCTTCATGGCACGATTATTTGCGCAAAGGTACAGCTAAACATCCAAGCCAATAGCTGAAAACGTCTATTTCAATACACCCAGCTGTTTTCCTACCTTGATAAAGGCGGCGATGGTGGTATTCAGGTGCTCACGGGTATGTGCTGCACTGAGTTGCACACGAATCCTTGCTTGCCCTTTGGGTACAACCGGGAAAAAGAAGCCGATAACATAGACACCTTCCTCAAGGAGTGCGGCAGCGAATTGTTGGGAGAGCACCGCATCGTAGAGCATAATAGGCACGATCGGATGGTCACCCGGTTTAATATCAAAACCTGCAGCAGTCATCTGTGCACGAAAATATTGCGTATTGGCTTCCAGGGTATCTCTCAGCTCGGTGGTTTCAGTCAGCATATCCAGTACTGCAATGGATCCTCCAACAATACTGGGGGCAAGTGTATTGGAAAAAAGATAAGGCCGGCTGCGTTGGCGCAACATTTCAATGATGGGTTTTTTGCCGGAAGTAAATCCACCACTGGCGCCACCCAATGCTTTACCGAGGGTGCCTGTAATGATATCCACACGACCCATCACGTTTCTGTATTCGTGGGTTCCGCGACCTGTTTTTCCGATGAAACCGGAAGAATGACATTCATCGGTCATGACTACTGCATCGTAACGATCAGCGAGATCACAGATCTTATCGAGTTGAGCAATGGTTCCATCCATACTAAAAGAACCATCGGTAACAATAATTCTCGTTCTGCAACCGGCTGCTTCCTTGAGTTTTTCTTCCAGATCAGCCATGTTGTTGTGCTCATAGCGAAAACGTTGGGCTTTGCACAACCTTACTCCATCAATGATCGAGGCATGGTTGAGGGCATCACTGATGATAGCATCCTGCTCCTGAAAAAGCGGCTCGACCCCCCCCCCGTTCGCATCAAAAGCTGCTTCATATATAATAGAGTCTTCAGTTCCTAAATATTTAGACAACTTCTCTTCCAGTTCCTTGTGTATGTCTTGAGTGCCGCAAATAAATCGCACACTGCTCATTCCAAAACCTCTGCTATCAATGGTTTTGTGCGCTGCTTCGATTACACGGGGATGAGAAGACAAACCCAGATAATTGTTGGCGCAGAAATTCAGTAC
>DAIMYK010000030.1:0-10926 GCA_036734525.1 Sediminibacterium sp.
CATAGCCGCAGATGAGAAGATAGAAGCAGCCGTTACCCCGTCTAATTGGGAAGAGGAAGATGCAAGCCGGCAGCCCAAGTTGGGGGAACAAGATTTCTATTCCTGTGATGAATGGGAACAACTGCTGCAACTGCGTCATGTAGTTGAATTGGGTGCTTCTTCGGGGAAGGTCACGCTTGAACTGGAGGCAGGTACCCGACCACAACCCTCTTTCATTCGGCGTTTTGATTGGCTGATCAGTGACTGGAAAGAAAAAGAAGCTGCCGGCTACCAGATCTTCCTGTTCGCAGAACAGGTGAAACAACTGGAGCGATTGTCTCAGATTTTTTCTGACCTTTCTACCAGCATCGATTTCATTCCTGTCAATACTGCCATTCATGAAGGGTTCATCAATGATCAGCTAAAAATTGTTTGTTACACCGATCACCAGATTTTTCAGCGCTACCACAAATACCGCGTCAAACAGGCATTCAATAAAAACAAGGCACTGACCATTAAAACACTGCGGGAACTGCAACCCGGTGATTTTGTATCTCATATTGACCATGGTGTGGGGGTATTTAGCGGACTGCAAAAAATTGAGGTCAATGGGAGATGGCAGGAAGCTGTGCGCCTGATCTATAAAGATTCTGATATTCTTTATGTGAACATCAATTCCCTGCATAAGATTTCTAAATTTTCCGGGAAAGATGGTACCCTGCCGAAAGTGAATAAACTCGGCAGCGATGCCTGGCAAAAACTCAAAGAAAAAACCAAGACCAAAGTAAAGGAACTGGCATTTGACCTGATCAAGTTGTATGCCCGGCGCAAAGCCCTGCAGGGGCATGCTCACAGTCCGGATAATTACCTGCAACATGAACTTGAAGCCTCTTTCTTATATGAAGATACTCCCGACCAGAGCAAGGCGACAGCCGATGTGAAGAAAGATATGGAGAGTGAGAGTCCGATGGACCGCCTGGTTTGTGGTGACGTTGGTTTTGGTAAAACAGAAGTTGCCATCCGGGCTGCCTTCAAAACCTGTGTGGATGGAAAGCAGGCCGCTGTTCTGGTGCCTACAACTATTCTTGCTTTTCAGCATTACAAAACTTTTCAGGAGCGGTTGCGCGATTTTCCGGTGACCGTAGATTTCATCAACCGCTTCAAATCTGCCAAGGAAAAAAAAGAAACCCTGAAAAAACTGGCAGAGGGGAAAATAGATATTATCATAGGAACGCATGGTATTTTGGGCAAGGAAGTAGTTTTCAAAAATCTGGGATTGCTGGTGATTGATGAAGAACAAAAGTTCGGTGTAGCCCACAAGGAAAAATTGAAAACATTGCGTGCCAATGTAGATTGCCTTACTCTAACAGCCACGCCCATTCCGCGAACCCTGCAGTTCAGCCTGATGGGGGCACGGGATTTGAGTATCATCAACACGCCGCCACCGAACCGACAACCCATCCAGACAGAAGTTCATGTCTTCAATGATGATTATATCCGTGATGCCATTTACTTTGAAACCGGTAGGGGCGGACAAGTATTTTTTATTCATAACAGGATACAAGGTCTTGCTGAAATGGCTAACCTGATACAGTCTCTTTGTCCGGATCTCTCCGTGGGCTATGCGCACGGGCAATTGGAGGGACATGAACTGGAAGAAAGAATCATGGATTTTATTGAGCGCAGATATGATGTTTTGATCTGCACCAATATTGTGGAGAGTGGGGTAGACATACCGAATGTGAATACCATTATTGTCAACAATGCGCACCAGTTTGGGTTGAGCGATCTGCACCAGTTGCGCGGACGTGTGGGCAGAAGCAACAAGAAGGCATTTTGTTATTTGCTCGCACCCATTGCTACCCTTGCTCCCGATAGCCGCAAACGGCTGCAGATACTCGAGCAATTCAGTGATCTGGGCAGTGGGTTTCAGATAGCTATGCGCGATCTCGACATTCGTGGTGCAGGGAATATGCTGGGCGGCGAACAGAGCGGGTTCATTGCCGAGATTGGGTTGGAGATGTACCAGAAGATTCTGGAGGAAGCTGTTCGTGAACTCAAGCGTTCTGATTTTGCCGATATGTTCAAAGAGGAAATTACCCGTCAGGATGAATATGTGAGTGATTGCACCATTGATACCGATCGGGAGATTTTAATACCTGATGATTATGTGGAGAGTATTACTGAGAGATTGTCTTTGTACACCCGTCTTGACAATTGCGAGACAGCGGAAGAGATTGAGTTATTACAGCACGAGTTGACAGACCGCTTCGTTCCTTTACCGTAACCCGTGAAAGAGTTGATGCTCACTATACAGTTGCGCTGGCTTGCTGTTGACATTGGATTTGAAAAGATGACACTCAAAGACACTACGCTAAGATGTTACTTCATCAACCGACCCGATTCTCCTTATTTTGAATCAGATCTGTTCAGGCGGATTTTACAATACTTACAAGAGGGAACCAATAAGGCGAGACTGCGACAAACAGGCCGGATGTTTTTGATGGTAGTCGATCAGATGGGACACATGCAGGAGGTGCTGGAATTTCTTCATGCCATGCATCGGTTTTTGCAGTTAGATAGGAAGCACTTGTCACTTACGGCCAAAAAATAATGGCGTACGAAAAACGCACGCCATTATCAGTAAAAGTTTTGCAGGCAGACTAATGCATGACCATTCCGGTGAAACAACCGGAACAATGATTAGAATCCTTTTTTCGCAACACCATCTTTGATAGCTGCCAGGGCCTTGGCCTCGCTCAAAATAGCAGCCATCTTATTTCCTTTGCCATCATGACCTGCAGCCATGTATCCACCGCGGGCGGTTTTGGTGATAACCGCATCCTGCATAGGAACATTTTTCTCTTTGGTTTTGAGGCAATATGCTTTGATCATTTTTGAAGTGTCCATGTTAATTGTTTTTGGGTATGAGTAATAATTTGAATTCTTAATGAGTACAAGATACAATTTTTGTTCAAAGTCAGGCGGCTAAGGGATAACATTTAATCCACAACCTATTCCCCTTGCTGTCCTTCGCCCGATCAGACATCTATTTTGGCATAACGGGCATGGCTTTCAATGAATTCTCTCCGTGGAGCAACTTCATCGCCCATGAGCATGCTGAATATCCTATCTGCTTCTGCAGCGCTTTCAATGGTAACCAGTTTGAGTGTTCTGCGTGAAGGATCCATGGTGGTCTCCCATAACTGATCGGCATTCATCTCACCCAAACCTTTGTATCGCTGAACAGTAACGCTTTCATCTTTTCCGCCCCCGATTCTTTCTATCTGTGCTTTGCGTTGCTCCTCATTGTAAGCGTAGGCCTGCTCTTTTCCTTTCTTTACCAGATACAGCTGTGGCTTGGCGATGTATACGTATCCCTGCTCAACCATTTCTTTCATGTAGCGGAAAATGAAGGTGAGTATCAGTGTGGCAATGTGCGAGCCGTCCACATCGGCATCCGTCATGATTACCAGTTTGTGGTAACGCAGTTTGGCCATATTCAGTGCTTTAGGATCGTCGGGTGTTCCAACTGTTACGCCCAAAGCAGTGTACATATTCCTGATCTCTTCGTTTTCATAAATCTTGTGCTCCATGGCTTTCTCCACATTCAGGATCTTCCCGCGTAGCGGTAAAATAGCCTGATAACTTCTGTCGCGGCCCTGCTTGGCTGTTCCTCCTGCGGAATCTCCCTCAACGAGGAAGAGTTCACATTTTTCAGGATCCCGCTCACTACAATCTGCGAGTTTACCCGGTAAACCACCTCCGCTGAGAACAGACTTGCGCTGAACCATGTCACGCGCTTTCTTCGCAGCCACCCTTGCCTGTGCTGCAAGGATGATCTTGGATATTACATTTTTCGCTTCCTTCGGATTCTCTTCCAGATAAGATTCCAGCGCCCGGGCAACGGTTGTTTGCACGATACCGCTTACCTCGCTGTTCCCCAGCTTGGTCTTGGTTTGTCCCTCAAATTGCGGCTCAGGTACCTTCACGGAAATGATGGCACTCAAACCTTCGCGGAAGTCATCTCCTTCAATGGTTACTTTGGCTTTCTCGAAGAGTCCTTGTTTATCACCGTAAGTTTTGAACACACGGGTAAGTGCTGTTCTGAAGCCCGTAACGTGCGTTCCTCCTTCAATAGTGTTGATGTTGTTGACATACGAGAAGATATGTTCTTTGAAATCATCATTGTAGGTCAGTGCTACTTCAACGGCAATGTTGGAAGTAGTATCTAATCCCTCCACATACAATGGTGCAGGTATGATGGGATTTCTGTTGCCACTTTTGTCCAGCATCTGCACAAATTCGGTGATGCCTCCTTCGCTATAGAAACTGCGCTCATAAGTTTTTCCTTGCTCGTCGATTTCCCGCAGGTCATGCAGGGTGATGTGGATGCGGCGATTCAGGTAGGAGAGTTCCCGCAGGCGGCCTTCCAGAATTTCCTTGCGGTAAACAGTTTCCTGGAAGATGCTTGCATCGGGCCAGAAATGTACATGGGTACCAGTCTTATCACTCACACCTATTTCCCTCACTTCATAATCAGGAATACCTGTGTGGTATTGCTGCTCGAATATTTTTCCTTCCCGCTGCACAGTCACTTTCAACTTGGTACTTAGGGCATTCACGCAACTTACACCCACACCATGCAAACCACCGGAAACTTTGTAGGTGTCTTTGTCAAATTTTCCCCCTGCGTGCAGCACCGTCATTACAATTTCCAGGGCACTTTTTTTCTCCTTGGTATTGATGCCCGTGGGAATACCGCGCCCGTCATCCTGCACACTCACGGAATTATCAGTATGTATGGTAACCACGATGTGCTTGCAATAACCGGCAAGGGCTTCATCGATGGAATTATCTACCACCTCATACACCAGGTGGTGAAGTCCTTTGATACCGATGTCACCAATGTACATGGCCGGCCTTTTCCTTACGGCTTCCAGACCTTCCAGTACCTGAATGCTATCTGCCCCGTATGATTGTTTCTTCTGTTCTTTTTCCTGTGCTGACTGTTCTTCCGGATCCTGCTGCATGTAAGAATTTTAAAGGTTTTTTCTATTGAAAAGGTATCTGGCAAACTTACTTAAAAATGCCCGTTTGAGGGCAGGAAAAATCCCCCTGTTTTCCCCATTTTACACCCGTTTTTTCACCCTTTTTTTAGAGGTGTTTACAACAGGGTCAGTCACCTTGTCATCCACCTTTTCCGGCCTAAATTTTGTACCTTTGTCCGTTCATGACAATCGAACAGGAAATATTGACCTGGGAGGGCAACCATGCCTTGTTGGACAACGGACAACTGCTCTACCGCAACCACCGGAACATACCCGGATCGGTGCAGTATGACATTCGTCGTTACCAGGCCAATTTCCCCATGGCGATCCAGGACACCGGTATGCTGGTATATCATTATCAACCCAATCGTACACAGGAACAGTACCTGGAACTTCGTTACTGCATCAGTGGTAACCGCTACTGTCCCGAAAAAAATTGTTCCGGTTGTGCCCAGGTTCCTACCGAAGGATGCACCGGTAAACTCGCTACAGTTGATTTGTTCACCTTTCATTTCACTTCCAGCTTTCTGGGGCAGTTCATCCAGAATGTAAAGCTTTCCGGTACCAAAGACGAAGTGCTGGCTTTTCGTCATCCCGCTTCTTTCACCCAGGTATATCCATTGCCTGCACGTAAAAGATCTTTACTCGATCAGTTGCTGAACCATAGCTATACCGGTTCGATGGAGAATATTTATGTGAATGCCCGCATCCACGAGTTATTGCTCTACGCGCTGAACTACCTGGAAGCAGAAAAAGAAGAGGTCTTCGCATGTAAATTTCTGGCAGATGAAGCCGGTAGGGAACGCATACTGATGGCGAGGGATATACTGCTCGAACATATTGGCGACCCCATCACCATCAAAGACCTGAGCCGCAAAGTGGCCATGAACGAATGCTATGTGAAGAAGGGATTCAAAGAAGTTTTCGGCACCACCATCTTCGATTATTTTCAGCAGCAAAGGATGGAACATGCGAAATATCTACTGTATGAAAAAGGTCTCAGTGTAACCGATGTGTCGGCTCAACTGGGCTACTCCTCCATCTCTCATTTTTCCGCAGCCTTTAAAAAACACACCGGCATCAAACCCTGCGAATTGTTGCAGTAATCGCGGAATTGAATGCCTTTAAAACTTCCGGCATGAAACAGTTTCTTCCGCTCCTCGGTTTTTTATTCCTCCTATCCTGTGGCAAAAAGCAGGCAGACATGATCGTTCACCACGGTGTTATTTATACCGTCGATAGTTCTTTTACTGTGGTGGAAGCAATGGCCATCAGCGATGGCAAAATTCTGGCTTCAGGCACCAATGACTTCATCCTGTCTACCTATTCTTCCGAACAACTGGTAGATGCAGGTGGCGCTCCTATTTATCCCGGCTGGATCGATGCCCATGCTCATTTTGTAGGATACGGGCAATCACTATATACGGTTGATCTTTTCGGTACCAATAGCTGGGAGGAAGCAGTAGCCCGCGTGAAACAATTTGCTGCCGAACATCCTGAAATGGAATGGATAGAAGGTCGGGGATGGGACCAGAATAAATGGCCAGGGAAAAAATTCCCCGATAATCGTTTGCTCAACGAGTCGTTCCCCAATCGCCCGGTCGTACTAACGCGAATCGATGGTCACGCTTCCATCGCTAACAATGAAGCATTGAAGCGGGCTGGTATTCAGGCAGGTCAAACCATCGAAGGTGGTGCCATCCTTGCCAACAATGGAGTCGCTACCGGTGTGCTGATCGATAATGCCGATAACGCTGTTTATGCTGCCATGCCTGCTCCGGCACCGGCTGACATAGAAAAAAAGTTGCTGAAAGCTCAGGAGAATTGTTTCGCTATGGGACTCACCTCAATCACAGATTGCGGCTTGTCTAATTCCATGGTAACATTCATCGACTCGCTCCAACAGAAAGGAAAACTTGCTATGCGGCTGAATGTTATGCTGAGTGATGAAGAAGAAAATTTTGCCATCTGGTTGAAGAAAGGTCCCTATGAAACCGATCGCCTGCGCGTGGCTTCCTTTAAAGTATATGGGGATGGCGCTTTGGGAAGTCGTGGTGCCTGCCTGATTCATGATTATACCGACCAGCCCGGCTGGAAAGGATTTCTGTTGCGCAGCATTGCTCATTATGACTCTGTTGCTGCCCGGTTAATCAATAGTCCGTTTCAAATGTGTACCCATGCCATTGGAGACAGCGCCAACCGTGCTTTGCTTACTATCTATGCTAAGTACCTGAAGGGAAAGAATGATCGTCGTTGGCGAATCGAACATGCACAGGTGATTCATCCGGATGATTTTTCCTATTACGCCAACTATAACATCATTCCTTCCATACAACCTACCCATGCTACCAGCGATATGTATTGGGCCGGCGAGCGGCTGGGTGCTGAACGCCTGAAAGGGGGTTATGCCTTTCGTCAACTGCTCGATCAAAATGGATGGATCCCACTGGGCACAGATTTTCCGGTTGAAGATATTTCTCCCTATAAAACATTCCTGGCTGCTGTATTCCGCAAGGACAGCAAGGGATTTCCGGCAGGCGGATTTCAAATGGAGAATGCACTCACCCGCGAGCAGACCATACGTGGTATGACTATCTGGGGTGCGAAAGCTGCTATGCAGGATAAACAAGTAGGAAGTCTGGAAGCCGGAAAGAAAGCAGATTTCATACTACTCTCGCAAGACCTGATGAAAGTAACAGAGCAACAGGTCTTGTCAACAAAAGTTGTATCCACCTATATTGGTGGTAAACAGGTTTTCCAGCTGCGTTAGGAAGGTAATTGTCCTACCATTTTCTCCGGCTTCACCCACTCATCGAATTCTTCTGCCGTGAGGTAGCCGAGTTGAATAGCCATCTCTTTCAGGGTAGTACCCTCCTTGTGCGCTTTTTGGGCAATCTCTGCTGCCTTGTAATAACCGATTTTGGTATTCAATGCAGTTACCAGCATGAGACTATTGTTCACATGCTTTTGAATATTGGCTTCGATCGGTGCCAGTCCTTTCGCACATTTTTCATTGAAGCTTACACAACCTTCGCCTATCAGGCGGGCACTGTGCAGGAAGTTATAAATCATCACCGGTTTGAAAACGTTGAGCTCAAAATGTCCGGTGGCGCCACCGATGTTGATAGCCACATCATTTCCCAACACTTGCGCGGCAATCATCGTTAAGGCCTCACATTGTGTTGGGTTCACCTTGCCCGGCATGATGGAAGATCCCGGTTCATTATCGGGGATGAAGAGTTCGCCGATCCCGCTGCGCGGTCCGGAAGAAAGCATGCGGATGTCATTGGCAATTTTCATCAGACTAACCGCCACCGTCTTCAAAGCACCATGTGCTTCTACAATGGCATCATGTGCTGCCAGTGATTCGAATTTATTTGCGGCAGTGATAAATGGAAAGCCGGTCAGCTTAGCTATGTGACCTGCCACATTCACATCATATCCGGGAGGGGTGTTGATACCGGTACCAACAGCAGTTCCGCCCAACGCCAGTTCACTCAGGTGAGCAAGACTGTTGCGGATGGCTTTCATGCCGTGGTCTAATTGTGCCACATAACCGCTGAGTTCCTGTCCGAGCGTCAGGGGTGTTGCATCCATGAAGTGGGTTCTGCCGATCTTCACGATGTGCATGAACTCCTTGCTTTTTTGTGCCAGCGTATCCCTCAATGCCTGTATCCCCGGCAAAGTATTTTCGATTAACACCTTATAGGCGGCAATGTGCATTGCAGTCGGAAAAGTATCATTCGATGATTGTGATTTGTTCACATCATCATTGGGGTGTAGAAATTTTTCAGCGTCCGTCAGCGCACCTCCTTTGATCACATGTCCGCGATAAGCAATCACCTCATTCACATTCATGTTACTCTGTGTTCCACTTCCTGTCTGCCAAACTACCAGCGGAAATTGATCGTTGAGTTGTCCGCTTAAGATTTCATCACATACTTGTCCGATCAGGTCTGATTTTTCTTTGCTTAAAACACCTGCTTCACAATTGGTGATGGCAGCAGCTTTTTTCAGATAAGCAAATGCCTCGATGATTTCCCGCGGCATGCGGTTGATGTCTTGTGCTATTTTAAAATTCTCGATGCTTCTCTGTGTTTGGGCACCCCAGTAACCGTGGGCAGGTACCTGCACCGTACCCATGGTATCTTTTTCTATCCGGTAGACCATATCAATAAATTTTATCGAATGATTTGTTCGCGGCAAAGGTAAGACGTAGCCTCAATTCAATTGGTTAATTTTCATCGGGTGATCCGGCCTATTCGGGAATGTTCTGCCTGATTACCATTGTTTTTCTTAATTTCAATCAGAAGTTTTTGTCTATGAAAAAATTATGCTTGCTGGTGTGTGCCTGCACCTTTCTCCTTGCCCATGCGCAGAACTATCAACCCGATTGGACTTCATTGAATACCCGACCTGTTCCCAACTGGTTCAGGGATGCTAAATTTGGCATTTTCATCCACTGGGGTCTGTATGCCGTTCCGGGATATACCACCAAAGGGGGCTATGCTGAATGGTACCAGCAGGGGCTGGAATCAGGTGATTCTGCCCGCAAAGAATACCACCGCAAGCGTTTCGGTAATCTTACTTATTATCAACTGGCCGATCAGTTCAAAGCAGAATTGTACAACCCTGATGAATGGGCTCGCTTGTTCGAGAAATCCGGTGCCAGATATATAGTACTTACCTCTAAACACCACGATGGTTATGCACTCTGGCCCAGCAATGAGGCAAGTCGCAGCTGGGGGCAGGGATGGAATTCACTCGTTACCGGTCCGCGCCGTGATCTGTTGGGTGATCTGTTCCGGGCTGTCAGAAAAACCAAGGTGCGTGCCGGCATGTACTATTCCCTGTACGAATGGTTCAATCCCATCTGGAAAACTGACCCTGCCAAATATGTGAACACACACATGTGGCCGCAAATGAAAGAACTCATCAACAACTACCAGCCCGATGTTTTTTGGACGGATGGTGATTGGGATGCAACCGATGAAACCTGGAAGTCGAAAGAATTCCTGGCCTGGTTGTACAATGAGAGTCCTGTAAAAGACAAGGTAGTTACCTATGATCGCTGGGGCAGCGGAATACGATTCAAACAAGTCGCAGTCTTTACTCCGGAATACCAACCCGATCTCGATTTTGATCAGCACTATTGGGAGGAAAGCAGGGGCATGGGATATTCCTATGGCTACAACCGGGAAGAGGATGCCTGGGATTACAATTCATCCCAGTCCCTAATTTATCACCTCATCGACAAAGTAAGCCGCGGCGGGAATTTCCTGCTCGATATTGGTCCTGATGAACATGGTAAAATTCCCCCCATCATGCAGGAGAGACTGCTCGACATCGGGAAATGGCTTTCCGTGAATGGAGAGGCGATCTATGGAACGGAAAGATGGAAACATACCTGTCAATGGAGTGAGGGCAAGCGTGATTATAAGGCAAAGAAAGGAGAAGATTTCATGTTGAAGCTAACCGTTGATCCTTCCCCGGGTTATGCACGAAAAGAAGTATTCTATACCTACAAATCAGGTCAGCAACATTTGTATGCCATACTGCCCCGTTATCCTTCCGATGGTAAACTTGTTCTGAAAAATCTCGGTCCCACAGTTCCTTTGAAGCAGATCACGCTTCTTGCCACCGGGGCGCAACTATCCGCCACGCTGCAGGGGGATGATGTGGTCATTCAATTGCCACCTTTCGATCCCAATGTTTTCAGTACATCATCGGCCTATGTGATCAAGATCAATGGCTACGGGGATTACCGGAAGAAACCTTCCATCGATGTAAATTATCAGCCTGATTTGTCGGGTGCATTGGTTACCCTTCAGCCGCCGGCACCGGGCGTTGCAGTTGGTTACCAAATCGGCAGTCAACCCGTTGTTACTTATGCGCA
>DAIMYK010000031.1:0-10777 GCA_036734525.1 Sediminibacterium sp.
TACCACCTCCGACAGCCATGCCTCCTCCGACGCCCCCTCTTCTGTCTTCTACGTTGCTACTTTCTTTGTTTCCTAACCAGCGCATAAGGATGAATTTTTAGTAAATGTAAAAAATGTTGCCCTAAACGCGTGAGGATGACTGAAAGTGTTTTTTAGAACACCCTTCGGGCAGCGGAAAAACTGACCCGGGTATCTTTATCAATACCCACAGTACAATAAATGACCGGTGGTATTGCGTTAAGGATGGCAGGCGGCTCTGAAATAGCCGGGCTTTGTTAATATATTGTTTATTTGTCTGCCATCCATAATGATAATCAACCCCCATTGGATTAGTTCTTTATTTTTATTCTACTGTTGGTATCCTATCCTAAGAACTGAAAAACCATTGCGATGATCCGGAACCGGACAATTGCTTTTTTGTTGCTTCTATCAGTACAACAGACCTACGCGCAGGTTGTCAATTCCGGCTCCCCTGTTTCCTCTTGTGGCACTGACAGGCGGTATGAAATGGCCAGAAAAGATTCGGCATTTGTACAACAGGAAAATCAACTCAACCAACTCATTCGTCAAGCCACCCTCCGACGTCAATCGATTCAAACCACGAGCAATGGGGTTGCAGTACAGGGCATACAAAATACCCCTACCCCCAACTTCCCCAACATCTATCAGTTGCCGGTGGTATTTCATATTGTTAGCGAAAATCCCGACGCCATTACCGATGCCATGGTGTTGGCTGCTTTGAATGGACTCAATGATGCATTTGCACACCGGGGTGCTTTTTCTTCCGACCCGCTGGGAGTTCATACAGGGATACAATTTTGTCTTGCCAGTATCGCACCTGACGGTGGAAATACAACCGGCATCAACCGCATTAAAAGTTACCTCGAGGGTTTTGACATGGACCTCGAGACCAATCGTTTGATGCAGGTATCAGATTGGGATCATCAACAATACATCAATATCTGGGTGGTTGGCAGCATACGTGCCGAAAATCCGGTTACCTTTTTTGAATGTGGCAAATGGACACGTATTGGTGTCGGCGGATTTGCATCGCCGGGTATGGGACTGGTTGTCGCCGGCTTAGGTACCGCATTGATCGCACATGAGATGGGTCACTACCTCAGTCTGTATCATACTTTTGAGGGACAGAGTTGTATCAACAATGATTGCACTACAGACGGCGATCGGGTTTGTGATACTCCGCCCGACAGAAGCATTAATTCCTCCCCCTGTAACAGTCCGGAAAATTCCTGTAAAACAGATACAGTGTCTGGGTTCACATTAGATGTACCCGATATCATTTCCAATTTCATGGATTACGGAAGTCCCTGCCCGTCGGTGTTTACCTTAGGACAAGCACAAAGGATGCGGGCTTTTGTTGAAGTGTATTCCGGCGGTAGTTTGTTGGCATCCAATAAATGTGATGCTCCTTGTTCCGGTGCCCCGCAAGCAAATTTTGAATACCGCAGCCAACCCTATCCCAAACAGGGTGAGTTAATTAATTTCAACAACCTCACTCCCGGCAATGATCCGTTTGAATGGTTGATCGACGGAGTGTTAGCCGGCACTACCAAAGATTTCAGTCATACATTTCCAACAGCAGGAATTTATGAGTTGACATTGCGCGCGTATAATCCGACTAAAAACTGCTATTCAACTTACATTGCTAAAGTGAATGTCAATTGTGGTGTTGAAACCAGGTTCTCACCTGATAAAAGAAAGGTTTCCCACTCCGGTTCAATCTATACTGAACCCGTGACATTTACGAATTATTCTTTTGGTGCTACCTCTTTTCAGTGGTATGTTTCCGATAATACCGGTAATAATTATCAACCCATAGCTACCAGCAATGACCTGGTTTATTCATTTCCTTCCCCCGGATTTTACCGCATTCGATTGGTAGGAACAGATGGAACTTGTACAGATGAGGCGCCAATTTACAGTGTGAATGTTTTTGATGCACGACCTGATGCAGGGTTATTCCTTTTGTCGGTGAATTGTTACAAGGAAGACAGCATCAGGGTGGTCTTCGCCTTGAATAACAATGGGTATGACTCCATTCCCGCCGGATCAAAAGTCAGGTTTTATAACAAAATACCCGGACAGCCGGGAGGAGCATTGATGTCTCCTGAATTTACACTCCCCTTTGATTTGGTGGGGCGATGCGGCAATACATTTACACACATCCTCAAGGCCAACTCGGTTCGTCAGGATACCATTATGGCCATCTTTGATGAGGATGCATTGATCAATGAACTCAATGAGACCAACAATGTATCCTATCGTATTTTTTATCAGCCCCTACTCAGCATACAACCGGCAGATACCATTGTTAACATCAACAGCGTCTTACCTGTAAAAGCAAGAAACAGGTCCAATGACCCCTTGGTTCAGATCAGCTGGACGCCTGCAGCCCAGATGAGTTGCGGCAGTTGTCTCACCCCGGATGTTACTGTCAACGATACAATGCTCGTCAAGCTGCGCATCAAAACCTTGTATGATTGTGTCGACAGCATTTCTGCTTATATCAAAGTGTTTCCTATTGACATGGTCATGAAGCCCAGTGTTGCCAATTGTTATGCCAAAGACACCATGATCGTTACCTCGGATATCTGCCTCCTGAAAGGTTATACCCAATTGAAAAGACCGGTACAGATACAATACTTTGACAATGATTCTACCGGAGGTGTGGGTAAGCTAATTGGTACCGGCTGGATTCCTGTGAGTACAACATTCACCGGTGGCTGTGCTACCATACAACACCTGTTGCCACAATCTCCGACAGGAAAAGTGTTTGGTTATCTAAATCCGCTGCAAACAGTTTTTGAGCCCGATGTGAGCAACAATGCACAGGTCTCTGCTTTTACTCCCTTCACGATCAATCTGGCCAGTCAACAAATCAATCTTTTGCGGAATGAAAAAGTACAACTGAATGTCATCAATCAGGGTGATCCATTCAAAAGTATTCTTTGGTACCCTGCTGCGGGGCTTTCCTGTGCAGATTGCCCCAATCCGGTATTGTACACCCTGACCAACCGGAATTATCTGGTTACCGGAGTCAACCAATTTTTCTGTTCTGATACGGCTACACTGGCAGTGAATGTCTATTACCAAAATCACCTGGCACTGCCCAATACCTTCACTCCGAATGGTGATGGCAAAAATGATGTCTTTTATGTTATCTCCGGAGAGATGGTGGCAAGAGTCAACCAATTTCAAATCTTCAGTCGCTGGGGCGAGAAAGTATTTGAAACGGCGAATGTGATGCCCAATGATTATTCAGGAGGATGGGATGGAAACTTCCGGGGCAAACCTGCACCGGCAGGTACTTATGTTTATGTGCTGATTTTGGGATTGACCGATGGATCGACTGAAACACATCGGGGAAATATAACCTTATTGCGATGATGCTTCGTCGATTATTATTCGTTGGTATATGGATGTCTGCTGTCTGTGAATTGCAGGCACAGGATCCTCATTTCTCACAATTTTTTGCTTCACCGCTCACGCTTAATCCCGCATTCACGGGCTACTTTAACGGTGATCTTCGGGTGGCAGCCAACTCGCGCAATCAATGGCCCTCATTCAATAATGCATACTCCACGATTACTTTTTCTGTGGATGGACCCATCATGTCTAAAAAAATTCCAGCGCGCGATCGCATGAGTATCGGATTAATGGGCATGAGCGATCAATCGGGGGGAGGAATACTGAAAGAGAATTACCTGGGGTTGTCTATGGCATATCGAAAGGGGTTGGACTACAACGGAGACTTTTCCCTGACTGCCGGATTTCAGGTAATGTATGGAAGTTTTGCCTTCAACAGGTCTATGTCCACTCTGGAGGACCAGCTTGATGTAGGGGGCTTTGTGTTGCCTACTTCTGATCTGGCGACACTGGGCAGCGAGAACAGACAAGTGGCAGATGTGCAGGCGGGACTATTGTATACCGGACTCTTCCCCAACGATGTATATGTTTACGCAGGGGCATCTGTTTATCATCTCATGGAGCCATCGGTAGGATTTGGCAACAACAGCTATCCGCTGAACAGGCGCTATAATTTTCATGGTGGGGGTTATCTTCCCCTTGGTGCCAATACAACCCTGCATTTCAGCACACAGTACCAAAAGCAATATCAATATGAGGAGCTGATGTATGGAGGAGCCGCCAGCTATTTTATTGTTTCCGGTGAAAACAATTATGAGGTGTATGCCGGCTTCTGGGTGCGCAATGGCGAATCCTACATTCCCTATCTCGGTCTGGAATGGAACGGATGGCGCGCAGGATTTAGCTATGACCTTGCCTATGGAAACAGTAAAATCAATACCCCCTATAGCCGATCAACGGAATTCTCTCTGATCTATCAATACAAGAAAAATCTCTCCCGCCGAACACTTCGTTGTCCGGTTTTCTGACATTACAACTGTTTGTGTTGAACAATTTTTTATTTTCACGGGCACAAAAACAAATTATATGGTACGCGCAATTGCCTGTATGGCATTATCTGCTTTCTTTCTGTTTGCCTGTACTGAAAAGCCTGCCGCTGAAGACAACGCATCAGCTGTTACTGTTGACAGCACCCCTGCGGGAGGATGCTTTTTGCATGCGCTGAATAAGGACAGTACATTTTTACAGCTGAGTTTTGAAAATGGCAAGGCTACTGGAAAATTCTTTTGGCTGCCTGATCAGAAAGACCGCGCCAATGGAGTTTTGGAAGGCACTTACCAGGGTGATACCATTCGGGTGAAATATACTTACATGATTGAGGGAATGATACAAGAGGAAGACAAGATCATGGTATTGGAAAGAGACAGCATCAGTGTTTTATATGCTCCCCTGGAAGTGAAGGACAACAAGTTTACTATTAAGGACGAAAAGGAATTGAAAGTTGCTATTCGTATGGGCAGGGCTGATTGCGCTACCATGCAATTCCCGGAGTTCAAAAAGCAATAGAGTGTAGGTCGTCTCTCCAACAATGCGGGAAGCAATGAATTTGTAATGCAGGTCTAATTCTTGCGGAACTCTGTAATGATATACCCTATTTCTTCATCGGCAATGCGTTCGTCAAAGTCATAGTAAAGCGAGGTGGGGAATCCGTATGTTGAATCGTAGAGAACAGATTTTCTGAAAGGGGTTCTGGCATCACTTTCCCTGATAAATCGGAAAAGGTCGGGAATGGTTTTTAAAATGACATAGCTTTTAGCCCGGTCATAGGGTATGCCATTCACAGCAAAAATGGTGTCTGCTTTTACCTGAATCCTATGAGGTCCGATGGTTTCAGGCGAACAGAAACAATTGATGCGCAACAGAAATTCATAGGAATGGATATTAGCTTTTTCCCATAGCCTTTCCGGTGAATTCTTGTCAGGATTGGCTGCCGGAGGTTTACAGCCAAATGCAGAGAGCAGAAAAAAGCCAATGATAGCCCCTGTCATTCTTTTATAAAAAGAAACGGAATTAATCAATTTCATATTCAAGTTTCATGGTGATGGTAGCAGTTTTCTTTTTGGAGCTGGTATTGAAGGATCCGCCCCAGGAATAATCTTCATTGGAGTTTTGTGCTACAATCTGGAATATACCTTGATTGGCATTCTTCAGCGAGCCCACTTTACCACCTGCGGTTTGAGCAATCTTTTGTGCCCGGGTATAAGCATCTTTGGTAGCTTCAGCGATCATTTCAATTTTTAGTTGACCTAACTGGGTATAATAGTATTCCGGCTTTTCCGAATAAAACTCAACACCCGAATTGATTAACTCACTGACCTGACGGGAAATATTTTCAATTTTATCTACTTCATTGGATTCAATCAGTACAATCTGTTTCAGGTTATATCCTTCAAATACAGATTTGATCTTCCTGCCATTGCCGTCATACACTTCATCGAAAAGCTTGCTGATCTCAACGGATGAAAAAATAATGTTCTCTGCTTTGATGCCTTTTGTTTGCAGGTACCTGCGTATACTTTCCCGGTCTTTGTCCAGACTCGCATAGGCCTCTTTCAGGCTGATATTCTTTTGGGTGAAAGAGCCACTCCATACGATCAGGTCTGAAACAAAATCTTTTCTTCCCAACCCGGTGACACTAATGGT
The DNA here is from genome assembly GCA_036734525.1 of Sediminibacterium sp. GTDB lineage: Bacteria > Bacteroidota > Bacteroidia > Chitinophagales > Chitinophagaceae > Sediminibacterium. The sequence continues at coordinate 6,091 of DAIMYK010000031.1, forward strand.
TTTCGCAGTTTTGTTGCGGTTGATGAAGGCGTTTGATAAGATCATGGCAGTAAGCAAAATCGCCAGAGAGATAATAATTGTATTGAGGTACTGTTTCATCGATTGTCTTTGTAATAAAGTTAGATTATTTTATAACAAAGATGCTTCCTGAGGCATTATTCCATACTACCGCTCCGGAACCACCGGATAGCCTACTTTAGAAGTTCGAAAGTCTTGTGACTTCTCAGGATTCTTTATCTTTAACAAGTCATTACCAACACATGAAAAGACTAATTTCTGTAACACTTCTGCTGTTGTTGTCCTTTACTTCTCAATCCCAGGAAAAGACAACGCTTATTACCAGGGTACAAGTCATTGACGGAACAGGTATTCCCGCGTATGCGGCATCTGTTCGGATCAAAGGCAACCGGATACAGGAAGTGGGCACCCTGAAAGCGCTACCCGGCGAAGCAGTCATTGACGGACAAAACAAAGTATTGTGTCCGGGCTTCATTGATGCGCACAGCCATCATTTTTCATCTTTGCGGAAATTTCCGGAGGCAGCCGCTACCAATAGCCAGGGCATTACTACCATTGTTATCGGACAAGACGGCAATAGTTATGCAATGGATTCCCTCCGCAAGTGGATGCAACAAAATCGGGTAGCTGTAAACGTCGCGACTTACACAGGACATACCACCTTGCGCGAAAAAGTATTGGGAGAAGCTCAATTGTTGCGGGCAGCGGGAACATCCGAAATCAATGCCATGCAACAACTGCTGGCAGAAGAATTGAGGAAGGGATCCTTAGGACTTTCGTCAGGACTGGAATATGAACCTGCTTTCTATTCTTCGCAGGAAGAAGTAATGCAGTTGGCCAAGACTGCTGCTGCTCTTAATGGAAGATATATGAGCCATATCCGCAGCGAAGATGTCAACCTCAGTTCAGCATTGGAAGAGATTATACAGATCGGAAGAGAAACCGGAATGCCGGTGCAGATCTCTCACATCAAAATTGCTAAAAGATCAGATTGGCATACCTCTGCCGCTATCATTGCCCGGTTGCAGCAGGCAAGACAGGAAGGAATCAATATCACCGCGGATGTATATCCTTATACATTTTGGAATTCTACCCTGAAAGTGTTGTTTCCATCGCGTAATTATTCCAGTCTGGAAGATGCAACGCTGGCAGTAACCCAACTCTGTGATCCGACAGGTTCTGTACTTGTCAATTATGCGCCTGTACCAGGATACAAGGGCAAGACCTTATCAGCAATTGCCGCTGAAAGAAAGGAAACGCCCGCACAAACTCTGATACGCCTCATAGCCATGGCAGATTCTTTTCGGCGCGCCCGACCCGATTACGAAGGTTCAGTGGAAACCATCATGGGTAAATCAATGACAGAAGATGACATCAGAAATTTTATTGCCTGGCCACATTCGGTTATTTGTTCGGATGGGGGAAATGGAGGACATCCCCGGGGCTATGGCGCATTTACAAGAGTGTTATCACAATATGTTAGACAGGAACCCTTGTTGCCTTTGGCGACAGCCATACATAAGATGACCGGACTCACAGCGGAGTTTTTGGGCATAAAAGGAAGAGGGGTCATAGCACCCGGCTATATCGCCGATCTGGTTTTATTGCAACCAGAAAAAATCAGAGACCGCGCCGATATTCAAAACAGCAAAGCCTTTTCTGAAGGAATTGATAGAGTCTGGGTTTCCGGACAAATTACCTGGCAGCAACAGCAACCAACCGGTAACCGCCCCGGAGTTTTAGTAACATCCGCAACCCCCCGATAAAAGATGAATGAGTCATTATTACTTACCAATGGATTGTTGCTGCACTCAGACGCAAAAACGGCACATGGACTGGTGCGTGGCTCTGAAAGATTTTCCATCAGCGGAGTGATTGATCATGCTGCTACCGCAGGAAAGGACGCAGGTGAATTGCTCGATGGACAGCACCGCGACATTCCCATCTTTGCTTCACTTTCTGAAGCTTTGCAGCAAGTACCTGCTGCGCGTAATCTGATCATTGGTGTAGCAACCGTGGGAGGAAAACTTCCCCCCGACATGCTAATACAAATAAGAGAAGCCATCCATGCGGGACTATCCATTGTTAACGGACTGCATGAATTTCTCACAGATAAATCTGATTTGGTTGCATTGGCTGAGGAAAAGGGAGTAACGCTGACGGATGTGCGCAAGCCCAAGCCGCGCTCTGCCCTGCATTTTTGGAGCGGCGAAATTTTTAAAGTCACATCACCCATTGTTGCAGTCTTGGGAATGGATTGTGCCATGGGTAAGCGAACAACAGCCAGATTGCTCACGCAGGCGATGCGGCGCGCAGGAAAAAAGGCGGAGATGATTTTTACCGGACAAACAGGCTGGCTGCAGGGAGGAAAATATGGATTCATTTTTGATTCCACTGTCAACGATTTTGTTTCCGGAGAATTGGAGCATGCAATTGTTTCCTGTTGGAAGGAAGAAAGTCCGGATATTATTTTCCTGGAAGGACAATCTGCCCTAAGAAATCCAAGTGGACCTTGTGGATCTGAATTGCTGATTTCGGGGAATGCGAAAAAAGTGGTTTTGCTCTGTTCGCCTGTTAGAAAATATTTTGATGATGATGCCCATTGGGGAGAGATTCCTTCGGTGGAAACCGAAATAGCCATTATCCGATTGTTAGGTGCTGAAGTTATCGCGCTTGCCTTACATACTGCCGGATGTTCAGATGCAGAAGCCAGGCAATGGAAGAAGGAATATGAAAGCAAGTATGCATTACCTGTTTTATTACCGGTGCAGGAAGGAGTAGATGAATTGGTGCCGACACTTCTGGCAATGATGTAAACACGAGCTCATGAAAATTATAAGTATCCGCAGTTCTCTTCGCTCGGTTCCGCTGAAAAAGCCCTATACCATTGCTTACAATACTTTTTCTCATGTTGAGCTGGTGCTGCTGGAAATTGAATTGGCCAATGGTATCATTGGCTATGGCTCTGCTAGTCCGGCCGAAGAAGTAGTGGGAGAAACACCCCGACAAACAGCACAGCATTTGGCATCTGATATGATTCAGCAATTGGTAGGACGAGACATACGTCATTTCCAACAGTTGATCTATGAAGTACGACAACATTTTCCTCTTTATCCCGGAACACAGGCGGCAGTAGATATTGCCTTGCACGATGCTTTTGGCAAGTTTCTCGGAATTCCTGTGGTGGAATTATATGGACAAAAAATCAAGGCACTGCTTACTTCTGTTACTATTGGCATAAAAGATGTGGCAGCTACGCTGGCGGAAGCAGAAGAGTATCAGCGATTAGGGTTTCGGGTGCTGAAGATAAAAACAGGCATTGATGTGGAGGAAGATATTGAGCGAGTAACTAAGTTATACGAAAGATTTGGACGTTCGATGATTCTGCGAGTGGATGCGAATCAGGGATATACGCTGGAGCGGTTACAACAATTTCTGCGGGCGACACAATCTTTTGGTATTGAGCTGGTAGAACAACCATTGCCAGTTGGAGCAGAGCAAGAGTTGCTACAACTCGATGCTTATTGGCGGAGCAGAATGGCCGGTGATGAATCCATCAAAGATCCAGCTGCCGCCTTGCGTTGTGCTGCCGGTGATCAGCCATTTGGCATTTACAACATTAAGTTGATGAAATGCGGTGGATTGAGTGGCGCCTTTTCAATTGCACAAATAGCAGCAGCTGCGGGCATTCATTTATTCTGGGGTTGCAATGATGAAAGTACCATCAGTATTACAGCCGCACTGCATGCTGCGTATGCCTGTGAAAATACCCGTTATCTCGACCTTGACGGGAACTTTGATCTGCAGGAAGATCTCATGGCCGGCGGATTCCGACTTGAAGATGGTTATATGTATATCGGAACGGGTGCCGGATTTGGCTTCATACCCGCCCCATAAAACAACAGGAATCACCTATTCCTGAAATGAATCAAGCGATACACTCATCCTATTGGATGAACCTGTTTACCTTTGCCTCATTCCGGCAAAAACCATTTCAGCGTTCATTGCCGGAAAACTATCGAAATGTCTTCCTATACTTCATATCATGAAAGGAGTTACCCGGCTTTTTTTAAAGGAAAAAAGTTGCATGTGGTTTCCCGACACGAGAAATACCGGTACATTGCTCCGCCATTAGTGGCCGCCACGGGATTGGAAGTTGAACCTTTTATTGGTATTGACACAGATTTGGTGGGCACATTCAGTGGCGAAGTGGAAAGAATACTGTCTCCTCTGGAGAATGCCCGGGAAAAATGCCGCCGGGCTGCCGTTTTTTTCAATGATGGATATGTATTGGCATCGGAAGGATCCTTCGGTCCACACCCGGTATTGGGTTTGCTGGCAGCAGGGGAAGAGTGTCTTGTATTATATTACATCGAAGAAAAAAAAGAAGTAGTTGTAAGAGATGTAACGCTGGATATATGTTTTACTGGCGAGAGACTGACAGATGAAGCAGCTTGTCTCTCATTCCTGGATAAGGTAGGATTTCCCGACCAAAAGGTTATTGTTAAATCTTCACAACATCATCCGTCTAGAATTATCAAGAATTTAGCGCAAACGGCAGAAGTGATAGAGGCGATGAGGGAAATGCTACAACTTCATGGTGATTGTTACATAGAAACAGATTTGGAAGACATACAAGAGGCTAACGATTTAATCAGACATATACTAT
>DAIMYK010000032.1:0-10745 GCA_036734525.1 Sediminibacterium sp.
TCTCCGATCGATGACATGATTGTATGTTCTGTATTCACAGCACCCAGGAATTTTTCACCACTGGCGGAGCCGGCCAAAAAGGCAATCAACACCCCGGCTACTGCACCTCCGGCAACCAGTCCTGTTGCAAACAAATTACCCCTGCCCAGTTCTTCTTCCTCCGGATTCACTTCTTGCTGCTCTTTTTTCTGGCGGCTTTCTACCAATCCACGAATGGCACCACCGATGAAGATGGGTAATGTGGTAGCCAGGGGAAGGTACACGCCGATGGCAAAGCTGAGGGCCTTGATGCCACAGAGTTCCATGGTCACTGCGAGGAATACGCCTACTACCACATATTGCCAATCTAAGTTTTGTGAAAGTATTCCTTTGATCAGTGTTGCCATTAATGTGGCTTGTGGGGCAGGAAATTTTTCTGTGCCGATGGCATGTTGGATGCCTTGTTCCACCATTTCAGATGAGGGCTTATCCAGGAATTTCACGGTGATTCCGATAACGATGGAAGAAACAATAGCACCCACGAACAATGCTATCTGTTGGTTCCTGGGTGTTGCTCCTACAATGAATCCACTTTTCAAATCCTGTGAGGTGGCGCCTGCATTGGCAGCAGCAATGCAGATCATACCGCCAACAACCAATACCAGTGGCTCAAATGCTTGCCCCGTCCAACCCACAGCTAAGAAAATCAGACTGGTTCCCATCACAGTGGCGATGGTCATGCCGCTGATCGGACTATTAGAAGATCCGATCAATCCCACGATGCGGCTGGCAACGGTAACGAATAAGGCGCCGAATAAAAGTACAAGCACGCCCACGAGTAATTTTTGTACAAGACTGTCCCCGGGTATTTGTGGCAACAAGGTGATGAGTGCTACCAGTCCGAGACTTCCGAAGCCCACTATTTTTAAACTCAGGTCTTTTTCTGTTCTCAATACCGAAGCAGCAGAGGTTTCGCCTTCTGCTTTGAGTGATGCCATACTTCCTTTAACAGATTGGATGATGGTGGGGATGGTTTTAATCAGGGTAATGATACCTCCTGCTGCCACAGCACCGGCACCTATCTGACGAACATATGCATAGTAAATCGCACTGGAATAATCTCCAAAAGTCTTCGTTACAGGGTCCCATCCGCCCTTGCCACCGGCACGGGCGACATCCGCCAGATAACCCAGTTTCACCAACTGTGTAGCGATGACTTCTCCCGGCACGAGAGTACTCAGCAAGGGAATCAAAACGAGCCAACTCAGCACACTACCTGCAACCAGTACACCGGCAATGCGCCAGCCGATGATATAACCCACACCGAGGTATTCGGGTGTAATCTCTCCGGAGATTTTGGCTGAAGGAAAAAATTTATTGATTTGACGAGTAGCGTAATAAGGTGTTTCTGCAATCACGTGCAATACTTTTTGCAACAGTGCATAGAGGAAGGCCACGCCCAGTCCCCAGAAAGCCGTTCTGGCAAAATCCCCGCCCTTCTCTCCTGCTTTCAGTACGTCGCCGCAGGCAGTACCTTCCGGGTAAGGCAGGGTTTCATGTTCATTAACGATAAGGGCTTTGCGCAGGGGAACCATTAATAAGGTACCCAACAATCCGCCGACAATGGCGAGAATCAGAATGGTGAGGTAATTAAAATATTCCGCACTGGTGGGTGATGATAAAAAGAGGAAGCCGGGCAGGGTAAAAGCGACACCGGCAGCGATGCTTTCTCCGGCAGAACCGGTTGTTTGAATGATGTTATTCTCGAGGATGGTGGTCTTCAGTAGTTTTCTTCCCAGGGTAATCGCAATAACTGCAATGGGAATAGAAGCAGATACGGTCAATCCGGCTTTCAATGCCAGGTAAACAGTGGAAGCGCCAAAGATGACACCGAATAAACTACCTACTAAGATTGACTTAACGGTCAGTTCTTTCATGTTCGATTCAGGAGCCACATAGGGGCGGAAGGATTTTTTTGCAGCAGACATGGCAAGTATTTTTATGGTAGGGAAAACTGCAGCGGATAAATTCAGTTTCCGCTGTATCTTTCCGATATCTTTAAGTCCCAAAATACGACATATGAGTGAATTGCAGCAAGAAGTGAAGAAAACGGGCATGCCGCCGGCGGTTCCATACATTATTGGTAATGAGGCAGCAGAACGTTTCAGCTTTTATGGCATCCGTGCTATCATGACCACTTTCCTGGTAGCACAGTTTTACAATCCTACCGCAGACCCGGCCTTGCAGACTGTGGCAGAAGCAAAATCGAATGAGTTAACACACATTTTTGTATCTGTGGCTTATTTCATGCCGATGGTGGGAGGAATTCTGGCAGACTGGTTTTTCGGCAAGTACTAGGTAATACTCTACGTATCTATATTGTATGCCTGCGGCAATCTGATGCTGGCGATGAACACCAATAATCTGACTTTGTTCTCCTGGGGACTAGTCATCATTGCGGTTGCTGCCGGTGGAATTAAGTCCTGCGTTTCTGCCAACGTCGGTGACCAGTTTGACTAATCGAATGATTACTTGTTGAGTATGATGTTTGGCGGGTTTTATTTTACGATCAATTCAGGGTCCATAGTATCGACAGCACTGATTCCATTGGTTTATAAATACTGGGGGCCCAAGCTGGCTTTTGGAATTCCCGGTGTGTTGATGGTGCTGGCGACTTTTATTTTTTGGCTGGGTAGGGATAAATATGTGCGGGTTCCGCCCTCAGGATATAAGCGGGAGAATTTCATGTCCATTACCTGGGCAGCACTGGTTGAGAGTTACAGAAGTCTTTTCCGGTCGAAGGCAGCCAATGCGAATGAAGGGAGTTTTTGGGTTCGCATCCAAAACAGGCACCATTTTTCAGCGCAGGCAGTAGAAGGTGTTCAGGCGGTTTACCGCATTTTAATGGTCTTTGCCTTTACGCCGGTTTTCTGGGCTTTGTGGGATCAAAACCTGGCGGAGTGGGTATTACAGGCCGCCAAGTTAGACCGCCGCATTTTCGGCATTGAGCTACTGACAGAGACGGTACAAATTTTCAATCCAGTTTTTTTGTTGAGCCTGATTCCGGTCTTCACCTACTGGATTTTTCCTGCCATGGAGAAGGCAGGGTTCACCATTACTCCACTCAAGAAAATTGGTGCCGGCTTGTTTTTAACCGCCGCATCCTTTGTGATCATTGCCCTCATACAGCAAGAAATTGACCTCGGTAATAAGCCATCCGTATGGTGGCAGATTCTGGCATATTTGCTGCTGGCCGCAGCGGAAGTGTTGGTGTCGGTTACCTGTCTGGAATATGCATATACCCATTCGCCCAAGTCAATGAAAAGTACCATGAGTGCCCTCTATTTGCTGGGTATCTCATTGGGGAACATCTTCGTTAGTTTGGTCAACAACAGCATTGCCAATGGCGGATTTTTCGCGCAATACACGGGGGCAAAGTATTTCTGGTTGTTCACGGGTATCATGGTAGTGAATGCAGTATTGTTCCTGCTTGTTGCCCGTCACCTTCCGGAAAAAAGATATGTGGGAGTGGAAGAAACTGCATAAACAGGGTTTCAATCCATCATCCCTTATTACCTTCGCCGCAAATAGATTTGTAATGAATATTTTGTTACTAGGATCCGGTGGACGAGAGCATGCGCTGGCCTGGAAAATAGCTGCCAGTCCGCACTGCAGCGGTTTATGGATAGCCCCCGGTAATCCAGGTACGGCCCAACTGGGTACCAATCTACCGCTGGGGGTGAATGATTTTCCTGCCCTCAGGCAGGCATGCATCGAACAACAGATAGACATGGTAGTGGTAGGACCGGAAGATCCGCTGGTGAATGGCATCTATGATTTTTTCAAGGCAGATGAAGCCACCAGCCATATCATTGTAGTGGGTCCTTCCCGCGCAGCGGCCCAATTGGAAGGAAGTAAATTCTTCAGCAAGCAATTCATGCATCGCCACGGCATTCCTACTGCCTCTTATGCCAGCTTTACTGCTGAAAATTATGAGGAAGGAAGGAAATATATCAGCAACCACCCGCTACCTGTGGTCATCAAGGCCGACGGACTCGCAGCCGGGAAGGGAGTGGTCGTGGCTGCCACCCATGAGGAAGCACTCAGGGCTTATGAGCAGATGATCAAGGAACAACAGTTCGGTGCTGCGGGAAACACGGTAGTGGTAGAGTCCTTTTTAACGGGTATTGAAGTCAGTGTTTTTGTCCTCACCGACGGGGAAAGTTATCAGGTCATCGGGCATGCCAAGGATTATAAGCGGGTGGGGGAAGGAGATACCGGTCCCAACACCGGTGGTATGGGTTGTATTAGTCCGGTACCCTTTGTAGATGATGCCTTTATGCAAAAAGTTACTGAACGCATCATTGAGCCCACCATTGCGGGTATCAGGGCGGAAGAGCTGGTGTACAAGGGTTTTATCTTTTTCGGACTAATGAATGTTGGGGGAGAACCCTGGGTGATAGAATACAACTGTCGCATGGGTGACCCGGAAACAGAGATTGTGATGCCCCTGCTGCAAACCGATCTGGTGGCATTGCTCGCAGCGATGGACAATGGCACGTTGGGAGATGCCAATATCTCCTTTTATGATAAGAAGGGTGCTACCATTGTGGCGGTTAGTGAGGGTTATCCGGGCAACTATCCCAAAAACCGGGTAATCACCGGACTAGATACTGTTGCGACAGGTGGAGATACCCTGGTATTTCAGGCAGGAACGACCAACAAAGGAGAAGAGATTGTCACCTCCGGAGGAAGAGTGTTGGCAGTAACTGCTTTTGGTGATTCCCTGACCACGGCAGTGCAACATGCCAGAACAACCTTAGACCAGATACATTTCGAGGGCATGTACTTCCGCAGTGACATCGGCTATGAATTTCCCGACCGGAAATGAATTGCCTGAAAGCCCTGAAAAATAAGGTGTTCCACTTTGTGATTCCGTTATTTTCAATCACCTTTGTATTCATTCTACAATAGAACAGAGAATACTGAAAAGAACATGTCGATTTTTAATTTTTTTACGCAGGAAATAGCTATGGACCTGGGTACTGCCAATACCCTGATCATACACAACGATGAAGTAGTGGTGAATGAGCCTTCCATCATTGCCCTCAACCGCAACAATATGAAAGAAGTGTTGGCGGTGGGAAGGAAGGCATTGTTGATGCATGAAAAGACACACGAAAGCATAAGAACTGTTCGACCGTTGAAAGATGGTGTTATTGCCGACTTCAATGCTGCCGAGTTGATGATTCGTGAGTTGATCAAAATGATTTATCCCAAGAAACCTTTGTTTCCTCCCGCCTGGAGAATGGTGATCTGTATTCCATCATCCATCACGGAGGTAGAAAAAAGAGCAGTGCGTGATAGTGCGGAGCAGGCAGGTGCCAAAGAAGTGTACATGATCCATGAACCAATGGCTGCTGCGCTAGGTATTGGAATAGATGTGGAAGAGCCCGTAGGAAATATGATCATTGATATTGGTGGTGGTACTACCGGTATTACTGTTATTGCTTTGGCGGGTATTGTTTGTGATCAGAGTATAAGAATTGCGGGTGATGAATTCACGGCAGATATCATGGAAGCATTGCGCCGCTACCACAGTCTGCTGATCGGTGAACGCACAGCCGAGCAAATAAAAATCAATGTAGGTGCTGCGATGAAAGATCTGGACAATCCACCGGATGATATTCCTGTAAATGGAAGAGACCTGGTAACAGGCATTCCCAAACAGATCATGGTCAGCTACCAGGAAATTGCAGAAGCACTCGATAAAAGTATTTTCAAAATTGAGGAGGCGATTCTCAAAGCACTGGAAACAACACCACCGGAGTTGGCTTCTGATATCTACAGAAGAGGCTTGTACCTCACTGGTGGTGGCGCACTGCTGCGCGGATTGGATAAGCGATTGAGTGCAAAGATCAAATTACCTGTGCATGTGGCAGATGATCCGCTGAAGAGTGTGGTACGTGGAACTGGATTGGCTCTGAAAAATTATCAGCGCTTCCCATTCATCATGCGCTAATGCAAGAGGATCAATACATCAACACCCCCGTAACTGATTCCGTAAGTCATTAATCGCTCTGCTCCCATTATATATTGTATTTTAATTGGTAAAGGGTCTTGAGAAATATTTTTCTTTTCATACAACGTTACTTTACCTTCATCAGCTTTCTGGTGTTGCAGATAATCTGTATCATCTTATTGAGCAGGAGCAGTGAAAGTCACAATACCTTCTTTTCCACAGCTGCCAATGAAGTTACCGGAAAGATCAATCGGCAATACAGTGGTGTGACCCAGTATTTCGCACTCAGAGAAACCAACCGACTGCTGGCAGAGGAAAATGCGCAATTGCGCAACTTGCTAAAAGATAATTTCGTCGATACAGTTGCGAAGCAAATCATTGTGACTGATAGCACGACGAGAGATTCTTCCGGCAGAACGAGGAAGTTTCGCTTTTTACCGGCGCATGTTATTGGCAATACGGTGACCCTGCAAAACAATTATCTGACGATTGAAAGAGGCACGCTGCAGGGTGTAAAAAAAGGAATGGCTGTTGCTTCCCCACAAGGGATTGTGGGTGTAGTGGTCGATGCAGGGCCCAATATCAGTCGCATCATGAGTTTGTTGCATAGAAAAAGCAAGGTCAGTGCCATGCTAAAAAAAGATGGAGTGGCGGGAAGCCTGGAATGGGATGGGGCAGACCCGAGTTATCTCATTCTCACAGATATCCCAAAGAGTTCGGTGATCAAACCCGGTGATACAGTTCTTACCAGCACTTACTCAGCCAATTTTCCCTCCAGGTTACCCATTGGAACAGTAAGCAAGATCAGTTCCGATACAGAAAGTAATTTTTATACGCTCCGCATCAAGACTGCCGTCAACTTCTTCAGCATTCAATATGTATATCTGATCGACAATGCTTTTTACCAGGAACAATTCGACCTGGAACAATCAACCCCCAACAAACAATGAACCCGGTCATCAAACATATTTTCCGGTTTATCCTATTCATTCTCATTCAGGTATTTGTTTTGAATACCATTCCCCCATTGCACCAGTTCATTGTTCCCTACCTCTATTTCCTATTTATTTTATGGCTACCCATCGGCATCAACAGGGTGGCTTTGCTGCTGGTAGCTTTCCTTTTTGGCCTGTCTCTCGATTATTTTACAGGAACTCCCGGACTGCACGCTTCGCCCTGTTTGCTGATCGCTTATCTCAGGCCTTTCCTTCTACAGCTGCTGCTGGCGCAGGAAACGGCTGAGGCCGGATACAAAGAACCGGGGCACAAAACCATGGGATGGGTGCCCTATATTACCTATGCCGGTATTCTTTCCTTGATACACCATATTTGTCTGGTACTCATCGAATGGCTACAATTCGGAGACTTCTTTTATTTCGTTGGAAAAGTAACGGGCACCACAGCAATCAGTCTGTTACTGATTCTGATTGCCGAGTTGTTGATACCAAGGAAAGAAGCGCTCCGCACGGGCAAATAAAAGACGAGCAATAAAAATATTTTGCAGTACTGACTAAACATGTGCTGCATTTCATCAAATTTGCATCTCAAGGATTACAGTTTACACCAATGAGGCGACATGTCGGTATTTAACCAAAGCAGGGGGAAAATCATACAGTTCATTTTTGCTGTTGTGGTGCTGGTGATATTGATCCAGCTGGCCAATCTTCAGATTTTTTCTACCAAGTATAAGCTGGCAGCAGAAAGCAATGCTGTTTATCGCAAAATCATTTATCCCGACAGGGGTATTATTTTCGACAGGAATCGAAAACCCATCCTGGAAAACATGATCATTTATGACCTGATGGTCGTTCCGGCTGATGCGAGGGGAACTGACACTGCAGGTCTGTGTGCTTTGCTGCAAATTGATACCACCGAGTACAAGAAAAGAATGCGTGACCTGATCTTCAAAACCGGAATGGTTCGTCCGGGCATCTTTGAGCCCATGCTCTCCCCGGAAATGTTTGCGCGACTCAATGAAAATCTCTACAAGTTCAACGGGTTCTCACTCAGTGAACGCTCTGTTCGCAATTATCCTTACCATGCAGCCGGACACTTATTGGGCTACATCGACGAAGTGGATACTACCTTCCTGCGCGTTCACAAGGACGAGGGTTATCTAATGGGAGATTATGCAGGAAGAACCGGATTGGAGCGCACGTATGAAAAAGTACTGATGGGCCGCAGAGGAGTAAAAAACTATATCCGCGATAACAAAAGCCGCCTGCAAGGAGTATATGAAAAGGGCATGTATGATACGGCCGCAGTCGCGGGAAAAAACATGTTCTCTTCACTGGATGTGGAGTTGCAAAAAATGGCGGAAGAGCTGATGACCAATAAAGTGGGCAGCGTGGTAGCCATCGATCCGCAGACAGGAGGAATTCTGTGTATGGTGAGTGCACCGACTTTTGATCCGAACTATTTAACCGGCAATCAACGCAGAAAGCATTTCGCTGAATTACTGAATGATCCCCGCAAACCTTTCAATAACCGGGCCATACAAAACAATTATTCACCCGGCTCTACCTTCAAAACAATCGTAGGCATCATTGGCCTATCGGAAGGAGTAATCGACGAGAAATTCACGGTGAGTTGTCCCGGTTTTTTCACCGGTTGCGGTACGGGGAAACCGAAGTGTTTGGATAAGGGCACTTTCGCTTTCAAAGAAGCAGTGGCCCATAGTGACAACAGTTATTTCTCCACTGTTTACAAAAGACTGCTAGACCAACCCAGGTATAAAACCACTGACAGTGCCTTGAATGTATTCAATACCTATGCCGGTTCATTCGGACTGGGCAAGCGCCTGGGTATTGATCTTCCCTCAGAGAGAGGCGGACTTTTACCCACTTCCGATTATTATAAAAAAATCTATGGAAATCGATTCTTTCCCTGTAATATCATTTCGAATGCGATAGGACAAGGAGAGGTAAATACCACTATGCTGCAAATGGCGAATGTAATGGCAATCATCGCTAACAAGGGTTGGTTTTATACTCCCCATTTAATCGATTCAATCGAAGGAGGTGATGAAAACGGGTTACTGGAATCATTTAAGGTAAAGAGGTGGGCAGACAAGAGAATCCCTGCCCAGGTGTTTGAGGCAGAACAAAACGCCATGCAGGCAGTAATGGAAGTTGGAACAGCAGCAGCCTCTGCCGTGCCGGGTGTAGTTGTTTGCGGAAAAACCGGGACGGTAGAAAATTATGCCCGCGTCAATGGCCGGGCAGAAAAACAACAAGACCACTCTTTCTTTAGTGCCTTTGCCCCAAAGGACAATCCAAAAATTGCCATTGCAGTGATCTGCGAAAATGCCGGACAGGGTGCCTGGGCAGCCGCGCCGATTGCTAGTTTGCTGATGGAGAAATACCTGAAAGATTCTATTAGCTCCAAAGCCAGAAAAGATAAATATGACCTGATGGTCAACAAGAATCTCATTCCTAAATTAATGCGCCAGGAAATGATCAAAAATGATTCCCTGCGCAAAAAAAGAGAGAGGGAAATACAGAAAGCCAAAGAGGAGAAACTAAAATCAACTCAACAAAATGTGGACAGGAAAGTCACTACCGTAGTTGACATGATTCCTCCCCCCAACAAAAGACTGCCTTCCCATCCCTTATCGACACCAACAAAAAGTGAAGGAGTTTTACCATCATCTATAGAAAAAAGAAAAAAGACACACAATAGCTGATATGGCAAGTTCCCGCAACAATACATTGGCGAAAGGCATCGACTGGACAGTAGTCTGGTTATACGGAGCACTCGTAGCGGTGGGCGTATTGTGCATATTCATGGTTGAATACCAGACAGGGGACAGTCTGGCGGGAACCTTTTTCAATGGAAAAACGAATTATAGCAAACAGATCTTGTTTGCCGCCTTTTGTGCAGTAGTGGGAATGTTCATTGTCTTGACGGATAGTAAATTGTTCACAGCCCTTGCCAACCTGTCTTATGTAACGGGTATCTTACTGATGCTCGCCACCTTTGTTATAGGAAAGAATATCAATGGCTCTAAAAGCTGGATACCGCTGGGCGGTGGTTTCAATCTGCAACCGGCAGAGTTGTGCAAAATATTTGCAGCATTAGCATTGGCAAAATATTTGTCACAACCGGAAACCATCTTTAAAAAGATACAATCTCAGTTACTGGCAGCTGCCATTGCCTTACTACCCGCTGTTTTATCGATACTTCAGCATGAGTTGGGACTAGCACTTGTATATACTGCCTTTTTGATACCCATGTACAGAGAAGGCATGCCCGCGCAGATTTTGGTCATTGCCATTTCATTTGGTGTATTGGTGATTGCGTCCCTGATCATTGAACCCAATTTACTGGCAGGATTACTCACCCTGATGGCCATGATCATTTTATATGCTTTGAGAAAAGCCATTCGCAGGAATAAAAGGATCATCACAATTGTAATCGCAGCCTGGGTGTTGAGTGTCGGAACACAAAGAATTCTGGTGCCTTATATTTTCAATAATGTACTGGAATGTTATCAGAGCACTCGTATCTACAGTATGGTGGGAAAAGATTACGATTGCAGCCTGAACAAAAAATCTGCCAAGAAAGCCAAAGACAAAACAGTAAAAAAACCCGATGATTACAACGTAAGGCAGAGTAAGATCGCTATAGGCTCCGGTGGATTTTTTGGCAAGGGGTTTCTTAAAGGCTCGCATACTAGAGGGAAATATGTGCCTGCTCAACATACCGACTTTTTCTTTACTTCGCTGTGTGAGGCCTTTGGTTT
>DAIMYK010000033.1:0-10739 GCA_036734525.1 Sediminibacterium sp.
ATACCAATTGCCCCCCCAAGAAATAATGAATTTAATCCCATGATTCATTTATTGCAACTACATCACCAAAATTCTATGTCTTCGGGTCTTGCGATATAATCACACTTGTGTAATTGGAAAAATTAACTATTATTTTTTTCTGCCTCAGCTCCATTCCTTCTTTTCCTTCAAACAACACAAAACCTGGCCAGAACTTGGCCGAAATAAAAAAGCAGCTATTAACTTTCGTTCATAACTGCTTGATTTTTAAGTGGGCCCACCAGGGCATGATCCTGGGACCCCCTGATTATGAGTCAGGTGCTCTAACCAACTGAGCTATAGGCCCGATCCGGAAGTAATCAACTGCCGGCGAATTGCAAAAATAACTAAAAGCGACTAATTTTCACTCCACACTTTAAACTGTGGTCCGCCAAAGGCGGAATGATCCTGGGACACCCTGATTATGAGTCAGGTGCTCTAACCAACTGAGCTATAGGCCCGATCCGGAAGTAATCAACTACCTGCGGATTGAAAAATAATTAAAAGCGATTAATTAGCTCACTGCCCGCCTTGCCTAATTTTATTATTTTTATGGCACCCCATGCCAATTTTGAAAAAAATATCGCTGTCATCATCACTATTTCTGCTCCTCCTGTTGCAGCAGCCGCTCAACGCTCAGGTAACACTTTTCAAAAAATCTGTTCTCGACTCCCTCCAGGAACACCGCCTCTACGGTGTAGGCGGACTTAGCTTCCTTTTCAACGACGACGGACAGGCAGAACACTTCTCACTCGCCGACGCCTCCTTCCTCTACGCATCTAAAAAACATACCTTCGAATGGCTCTCCAGCCTGAACTATAACAGCACCGACCAGGTCGCCTCTACCAACCGTTTCCACTCCATGCTACGCGCAGGCCTCTTTCGCAATAACCATGAAGAGAATAGTAAAGTCCTGAAAAAAAAACGAGTCTTCGCCGAACCCTTCGTCTTCTTCCAGTGGGACGAAAAAAGAGGTATCTCCCAACGCTGGCAGCTGGGCACCAACGCCGTCTATGCCTTCCGCTCTGACTCCGGTAACCTGAAATGGAACCTGGGTGCCGGCATAGTCTATGAACACGAAGACTGGCGCGTCTTCTCCCGCGAAAAACAACTGATATTCGATACCTTGCCCCCCGCATTCAAGGAGCTGGTGCGCACCATCCTCGGCCTCGATGCCCGCGGCCACCTCATCCGCGATAACTGGCGCATGAACTTCTACAGCAACCTTTGGTTCGAACACCGCTCCCTCTCCCTCAACCTCTTCCTCGGTCTTCAACAGCCCTTCCGAACCCCCTTCGAAGGCCTTCCCGACATACCCTTCTATCCCTACCCCAAGAAAAAATTTCCACGGGTTACTGCCGACCTTTCTTTCTCCTACCGCATCTCCCGCTATATCTCCCTCATCACCCGTTACTATATGCAACTGGACAAAGGCCAACTTACCCAATTCGTACCCGATTATGTATATACCGTCACACAGGGAATCTCCGTGTCCTTTTAACGGTTAGCTTCACTACTATGCAACCCATCCGCCATATCATCTTCGACCTGGGAGGAATCTTCCTCAACCTCGACTATCAACTTACCGCCCGGGCCTTCCGCCGAATAGGCGTAACCCAATACGATGAACTCTTCTCCCAACACCACGCCAATCCGCTCTTTGAACAACTGGAAACAGGCCATCTCAGCAACGAAGATTTCTTTCAATCCATCAGAGAACTTACCCGGCTACCCCTGAGCAACGAACAGATCACCGATGCCTGGAATGCCATGCTGCTCGACATGCCCACCGAGCGAATCACCTGGCTGCAGTCTGTCACCCAACAATATGAAGTGTATCTTTTTTCCAATACCAACGCGATACATTATGCCTGCTTTGAAAATATCTGCCGGCGTGATCTGGGAAACATCAATTTCAATGCGCTGTTCCGCTTCGCCGGCTATTCCCATCAACTGGGATTCAGAAAACCCGCCGCCGATTCCTTCCGGCAACTGCTCGCCAACCTTCGATTGAACGCCGCTGCCACCTTATTCATCGACGATACCCCCGGCAATATCCGCGGTGCACAGGCGGCAGGACTGAACACACTCTTCCTGCCACCACCGCAACATGTGCTGGAACTGGACATCCACCACTGGAGCCAACATCAGGGCTTCACTTCCTCAAAATCAATGTAGTCGCCGGAAGACTTCTGCTCTGTTTGTCCGGTGCGCCTTTGGCGGAAAGCCTCCTCCTGTTGGCGCGAAGCAGCCTGTTGCTGCTCAAAGGCACGCTGGCGATCCTGCATTTCCTGCACCTTCGATTTCATCTCCCGGGTGGCCCTGCCCACCGGCAATAGCCACTCCGTAATGAACTTGTAGGCAACATAAATCAGGAAGCCATATAATATAAACTTGCTCATCGTACCACAAAGTTACCAAATAGCAGCTCCCACTCCGAACATCCGTGACCAGCGGAGCAAAAATGGCATCCAATGGATTTTTTTGCATATTTCCCCCGATTTTATTACTTTTGCAGTGCAAATAAGTGATGGAAGGGAACGGGGACGTTCCCTTCTTCTTTTATATATGGTCAACGAAATCATTAAGGAACTGGAAAAATTAGTGGCGGAAGTGCTGGAAAACGCACCCGAACACTTCCTCGTGTCCCTCTGGATCAAACCCACGAACAACGTCAAATTGTTGCTCGATGGCGATAAAGGCATTACCATTGAACAATGCGTGCGCTTCAACCGCCAGCTGGTAGCCAAAATCGATGAAGCCGGTCTCTTCCCGCCGGGAGAATATTCCCTGGAAGTTTCTTCTCCGGGCGTAGATGAACCGCTGCAATTGTACCGCCAATATGTAAAGAACATCGGCAGAACCGTTCAGGTAGTCCGCAAAGACCAGTCCGTTGTCACCGGTGTACTGCAGGAAGTGAATCCGGAGACCATCACCCTTGAAGCAACGGAGGGCAAAGGAAAGAAGGCAGTAAAAGTTCCTGTTTCCGTCCCCTTAGCTGATATGCATACCATCACCGTACAAATACAATTTTAATAAAGCCCGAAAAAAATGAGCCATGGCAAGTATTAATCTGATTGAAGCCTTCCAGGAGTTCAAAGATGCTGAAAACATCGATCGTCCTACCATGATGAAAGTCGTGGAAGACGTATTCAAAACATTGTTGCGCAAAAAATATGGCAGCGATGAGAACTTCGACGTAATCGTAAACGCTGAAAAAGGTGACCTTGAGATCATCCGCCGCCGTATGATTGTAGAAGATGGCGAGGTTCTCGACCCACTGGCGGAAGTTGCCTACTCCGACGCTACCAAAATAGAGCCCGACTTCGAAGTAGGGGAAGAATTGTATGAGGAAATTGAAATGGAGGATTTTGGCCGTCGCGCCATCCTGGCTGCCAAGCAAACGCTGGCCAGCCGCATCAATGACCTGAAGAAAAATGTACTGATCAAGAAATATGGTGACCGCGTAGGTGATATCATCAGCGCTGAAGTTTACCAGGTATGGAAGAAAGAAGTATTGCTGCTCGATGAGGAGGGCAATGAACTCATCCTGCCGAAATCAGAACAGATTCCGCAAGATTTCTTCAAGAAAGGTGAAACCATCCGTGCCGTTGTAGCCAGAGTGGATCTGAAGAACAACAATCCTGTTATTATTCTTTCCCGCACCAATCCCATGTTCCTCGCTAAATTGCTGGAGATTGAGGTACCTGAAATTTTTGACGGACTTATCTCTATCAAAAAGATCGTTCGTGAACCCGGAGAGCGTGCTAAAGTGGCGGTAGAATCTTATGATGACCGCATCGACCCGGTAGGGGCTTGCGTGGGTATGAAAGGTAGCCGTATCCATGGTATTGTGCGTGAACTGAAAAACGAAAACATCGATGTGATCAACTTCACCAATAATATCCAACTGTTGATACAGCGTTCTCTCACGCCGGCGAAGATCAGCTACATGGAACTCGACAACGAGAAGAAACATGCCAACGTGTACCTCAAGGCCGATCAGGTTTCCCTGGCGATTGGTCGTCGTGGTGTCAACATCAAACTGGCATGTGAACTGACCGGCTATGAGCTCGATGTTTACCGCGAAGATGAAGACGTTATAGACGAATTTGATATTGACCTCGATGAATTCAGTGATGAGATCGAACCTTGGGTGATCGATGCCTTCAAGCGCATCGGTTGTGACACAGGTCGCAGCATCCTCAAACTCACAGCTGAAGAACTCGAAAGAAGAACCGACCTGGAGAAAGAAACCATCCTGGAGGTAAGAAGAATATTACAGGAAGAATTCGACAGAGAAGAATAAGCAGTGGCAATGAACTATATTTGCTGCTGTGCCGGATAAATGTAAAAAAGGCATACCCTAAACGGGGTCTGAGACCCCGGAAAAGGAATAAAAACAAGTGAATGGCAGAACTGAAGTTACCTAGATTGTTGGCGGCCGCCAAGGAGTTCAATATCGGACAAGATACGCTGATAGAATTCCTGGTGAAAAAGGGGTTTAACCGCGATGACCTCAAACCAACAGCCAAGCTGTCGGAAGATCAATACTATGCCCTGCAGGCAGAATTCCAGAGTGATAAAGTCGCCAAGAACAAAGCCGACCAGGTAGAAATACCCAAAGTCAGCCAGTCTGAACAGAAAAAGAAGAAAGACGAGGAAGAAATATCTTTCAAGAAAGACGAGAAAAAAGCCGCTCCCGCCAAGGAAGCAGCAGCACCAGCAGAACCTGAAGCTCCTGCACCCGCTGCACCTCAGCCACAACAGACTGATCACCTGAAAATTGCTGCCCCTGAACTCGAGGGAACCAAAGTGATCGCAAAGATCGACCTCGAGAACATTGATAGTGGCACCCGGGGAAAGAAAGCAGCTAAGAAAAAAGAAGAACCCGCTAAAGAGGTTGCTGCTGAAAAGCCCGAGGCAGTGGCACCACCACCTCCTCCCCCTCCTGCACCCGAAACAACCGGCCCCGAAATCACCAATATCCGTGCGGAAAAACTTGAAGGACCGAAAATATTGGGGAAGATTGAGCTCCCCGTTGATAGTGATACCCGACCCAAGCAGGGTGATAAAGACGAAAAGAGAAAGCGCAAGCGCATACCTGTTGACAAAAAGCCGGGCATCAATGATCCTGCTGCCAATCGTCAGGGTGGCGGACAGCGCCAGGGTGGCGGTCAAGGTCAGCAGCGCAGTGGCGGCGGTGGTCGCAGCAATGCCCGCCCGCAAACCCGCGAGGAAAAAGAAATTGATCAGAAAGCCATTCAGGAAAAAATACGCGAAACCCAGGCCAAATTGTCCGGCGGTGGTGGTCGCGGCAAGAGCCTGAAAGCCAAATACAGAAGAGCAAAAAGAGATGAGGCCGCCGAAGCCATGGGCGAAGCGGAAGAGAACAACAAACTGCAGGTAACGGAATTCGTTACCGTGAGTGAACTCGCAAACCTGATGGATGTAAGCTTCGCTGATGTTATTGCGAAATGTATGAACCTCGGTGTGATGGTTTCCATCAACCAACGCCTCGACGCAGAAGTAATAGAGCTGGTGGCAAGTGAGTTCGGATTTGAGGTGGAATTCGTAGGATTGGAAGATGCTGAAGAAATGGATGAAGAAGAGGAAGAAGAAAATGAAGCAGCCCTCACCAGTCGTCCGCCCATTGTTACCATCATGGGTCACGTTGACCATGGTAAGACTTCCCTGCTCGACTATATCCGCAGCGCGAATGTAGTTGCCGGTGAGGCAGGTGGTATCACCCAGCACATCGGTGCCTATGAGGTGACACTGCCCAATGGAAAGGCCATCACCTTCCTCGACACCCCCGGTCACGAAGCCTTCACCGCCATGCGTGCCCGCGGTGCGAAAGTTACCGACGTAGCCATTATCGTGGTAGCTGCCGACGATGCGGTGATGCCCCAAACACGGGAAGCCATCAGCCACGCACAGGCAGCCAGCGTTCCCATGATCTTTGCCATCAACAAGATCGATAAAGACGGTGCCAACCCACAAAAAATATATGAGCAACTTTCCCAGATGAATATTCTGGTAGAAGCCTGGGGTGGTAAATACCAAAACCAGGAACTCTCTGCCAAGAGCGGACTTAACGTGGACAAGCTGCTGGAGAAAGTATTGCTGGAAGCAGAAGTACTTGAACTGAAGGCCAATCCCGATCGCGAAGCAACAGGTACCATCATTGAAGCCTCACTCGATAAGGGCCGTGGTTATGTAGCCACTATGCTTGTGCAGAATGGTACCCTTAACCAG
Source organism: Sediminibacterium sp. (assembly GCA_036734525.1). GTDB lineage: Bacteria > Bacteroidota > Bacteroidia > Chitinophagales > Chitinophagaceae > Sediminibacterium. The sequence goes on from DAIMYK010000033.1 coordinate 6,277, forward strand.
GGAGACCTCATCGTTTCCGGACAATATTATGGTCGTGTAAAAGCCATGTTCAATGAACGCAACCAACGCATTCAAACAGCTCCTCCCTCTACACCGGTAGTGATACTAGGATTAAGCGGTGCACCACAGGCGGGTGAAAAATTCCGCGTGTACCAGGATGAAGCAGATGCGAAGGAAGTGGCTACCAAAAGAGCACAACTGTTGCGTGAACAGGGTCTCCGTGCCAGAAAACATATTACCCTCGACGAGATCGGACGCCGTCTGGCACTGGGTAACTTCAAAGCGCTCAACATAATCATAAAAGGAGACGTGGATGGTTCTGTGGAAGCCCTCAGCGACTCACTGCAGAAACTTTCTACCGACGAAATCGCAGTACGCGTGGTTCACAAGGGTGTTGGACAAATATCCGAGAGCGATGTGCTACTCGCAGCCGCCTCCGATGCCATCATCATTGGCTTCAACGTGCGACCTTCCCTGCAGGCCAATAAATTATCACAGACAGAGGGTGTGGAAATCAAACTCTATTCCATCATCTATACCGCCATCGAAGAGATCAAGAGTGCGATGGAGGGAATGCTGGAACCCAAATACCAGGAGAAGATCACTGCCAATGTGGAAGTACGAGAAGTCTATAAGTTTGATAAGGCTACCGTTGCCGGCTGCTACGTACTGGAAGGCAAGATCGCCCGCAACAGCCGCATCCGCATCATCCGCGATGGTATTGTGGAATACCCCAAGGGTGAGGGACAAAGTGCTGAACTGGGAAGTCTGAAACGCTTCAAAGATGATGCGAAGGAAGTAAGTTCTAATATGGAATGCGGACTTACCATTAAAAACTACAATGACATCCGTGTGGGTGATATCGTAGAGGCCTTTGAGGATGAAGAAGTAAAGAGAACTTTGTAAGAAATCCCGGTTTAGGTTTTGTTAAAAGCCTTCCCGCCCGCAGGGCGGCACCGAGAATATTCTAACATTGAGAGAATGGAGGTAAGTATGAGAAAAATGCTTTTTGCCGGCTGCCTGCTGATTTTTTCCTGCTTGCAGGCCGAAGCACAGACCATGAAAGTGGTAGCTGATAAGATAGTTGGACAAGTAGGGGATAAGATCATCCTCAAATCAGACATCGTCAATGCTATTGCAGATATGAAGCGACAGGCACAGGGCCAGGAAGTACAACTGCCCAGTGAATGTCAGGTGTTGGAAGGTCAACTGATCCGAAAGGCATTGGTATTACAAGCACAAAAAGATTCACTTTCTGTAAGTGAAGAGGAAATTGAAGCGGCCCTCGACAACCAGGTACGCATGTTCATTCAATCGTATGGGTCTAAGGAAGTGCTGGAGGAAATTGCCGGGAAAACTGTTTACCAGATCAAAGAAGATTTTAAAGAAGCGTTTCGCGAGAAAAAGCTGGCAGATCAAATGCAAAGCAAGATCGTTGACGGCATCAAGATCACTCCCACAGAAGTAAAAGCCTATTACTCTAAAATTCCCGTCGATAGTTTGCCTTTTTATGAAAGTGAACTGGAAGTGAGTCAGATCGTGGTGTATCCCAAAGCCAACAAAGACGTGGAAGAATATGTGTCGCGGCAGATGTACGATTACAAGCGCCAGATAGAAATGGGCGTGAAAAAAATCGAGCAACTGGCCAAACTTTTCAGTGAAGATCCTGCCGTAAAAGAAAACGGTGGTCAGTATGTGCTGAACCGCAACGATAAAAACTGGGACCCTGCTTTTATGTCGGCATCTTTCCGGCTGAAAGAGGGTCAGGTATCACCCGTGGTAAAATCTAAATTTGGTTTGCACATTATTCAGATGATCAGCCGCTCGGGTGATGAAGCCATTGTTCGCCACGTACTTCGGATACCTCCGGTAACAGATGATGAGGTGAAGGAAGCGATCGTGAAGCTGGACACCGTGCGTCAGAAACTGGTGGCCAAGCAAATCAGTTTTGGTGAGGCCGTAAGCAAATACAGTGATGACGAGAACAGTAAATTCAATGCCGGCTCTGCTGCCAGCAACCGCGATGGATCAACTTTCGTGAACATTGACCAGCTCGACAAGGATCTCATCAAACCCATCAGCGCCATGAAGCCGGGCGATTATTCCAAGCCGCAGGTGTATGTTGATGAGCGGGGAAGAAAAGCAGTTCGCTTGATCTACCTCAAAAACAGAACCCAGCCCCACCGCGAAAATCTCCGCGATGATTACAACCGCATATCCCAGCGTGCGCTGGAAGAAAAGAAAAATGCGGTGCTCGAAAAATGGTTCAAGGAGCACATCCCCACTTATTATGTACTCATCGACCGGGAATATGCCGGTTGCTCCGGTCTTGATGACTGGCGCCTGGCGGCAGACAATGCCACCAGAGCGAGAAATTAACTCTTGTACCGCCATTTGATCGCCCCCCACAGAAGTTATTTTTGCTAATTAGATGTAGGTACATATATTAGCAATATGAAATTGGAGCAGGCCATACAGACCAGTCGTTTCAGTAGCGAAAAGCACAAAGCTGTATTGAATATTTTATATACTGCCTGGCTGCTGAAAACAACCATTAGTCAGGAACTCAAGCCCTTCGGAATTTCCCATGAGCAGTACAATGTGTTGCGCATCCTGAAAGGAAGTGCTCCCACAGCCATGCGGGTCAAAGACATTGCCTGCAGGATGATCGAAAAAAATTCCAACATTCCCCGCATCATCGATAAACTGGAGGACAAAAAGCTGGTCAAAAGGCTGGTATCAAAAGAAGACAACAGGGAAACATTGATCCGACTCACTCCGGCAGGCGTCAGCTTACTGGAGGCAAGCACCAAAATGGTTCAGCCCAACACCATAAGTACGCTCAAACTCAGTGAAAAGGAATCGCTTTACCTGAATCGTTTGCTGGACGCAATAACAGATTCAGGCAACTAATTTTTTTCTGCTAATAGATGTAGGTACATGGAAAATACAATCACAGAACCGGTGCTTCACCTCGCCTCTACAAGAGGTTATACGGAATGGAGCTGGCTGAAAAGTCATCATAGTTTCAGCTTTGGTCAGTATTTTGACCCAGAGCGCATCCAATTCGGGGCGCTCCGCGTGCTCAATGACGATTGGGTCGCAGCCGGAGCCGGTTTCGGTGCACATCCCCATGCCAACATGGAAATTGTTACCATTCCTTTGTTGGGAGATTTGCACCACCGTGACAGCACCGGCAGAGATGCCATCATCCGTTCAACCGATGTTCAGATCATGAGTGCCGGTTCAGGCATCACCCACAGTGAGGTCAATGCCAGCCAGACAGATCCCGTTGCCTTTCTGCAGATATGGGTGCTACCGGAAAAAGAAAACATCGAACCCCGGTACCAGCAAATGACCGTCAAGCGCAAGTTGCGCGATGAATGGATTCCTTTGGTGGCACCCGATGACCAGCGTGCACTTTTCATCAACCAGCAATGCTGGATGACGATGCGCAATGCCACTGCAGGTATCAATGCCGGCTATTCTCCCAGAAAGCAAAACCATGGTGTCTATGTATTCGTCATCAGTGGTACTGTGTTCATCAACGGACAGTTATTGGGTGAACGCGATGCAGCCGGCTGGAAATCCGGCCAGCAACTTACCATTCAGGCGAGCAAGGATGCCTGTATTTTATGTATTGAAGTACCTCTCTAAAAGTAGTCATGTCAGTTCATCGAAGTATCCGAAAAGTATTGTATGGGCAGCCATTTGATATGGGTGGAATGCCCATTCGTCAACCCTTCCCCGCCCGCGGGGTAGAGCAGATAGATCCCTTCCTGCTCTTGCACCATGCCCGTTTGCAGTTGCCACCCGGAAAAGACATGCACGATGAAGGGGTAGGTCCACATCCGCACCGCGGCTTCTCCCCCGTTACCTTTTTATTCGAAGGCGGCATTCATCACCGCGACAGTGCCGGTAACAGTCAGGTGGTATATGCCGAGGGTGTACAATGGATGAATGCAGGCAGTGGATTGGTACACAGTGAAAGACCACCTGCGGAATGGCAGGAAAATGGTGGCACGCAGGAATTGATACAACTCTGGATCAACACCCCTGCCCGCCACAAAATGGAGGCACCGACTTATTTTCCGATACCGCCGGAAAATATGCCCCTGTTAATCAGCGATGATGGCGGTACCCAGATCAGATTGGTTTGTGGTGAGATGAACGGCAAAACAGGTCCCGTACAGCCACTCTCACCCATCCCCGCCTGTATGGTGCGCATGAGGTCGGGAGCCAACTTCAGCTTCCCCCTACCGGAAAAACAGGAGGCACTCATCTATCTGCTCGACGGCGAGCTGCGTTCTGCCTGTTCTCCTGAACTTCCGCTGCCGGCTCACCATGCAGTATGGTTCAACCTGCCGGGGGATGGAATAGATATCAAAGCCATACAGGATACCAGCCTGCTCTTGGTATCAGTTGAACCATTGCTTGAACCCGTAGCTGCCCGCGGACCTTTT
>DAIMYK010000034.1:0-10512 GCA_036734525.1 Sediminibacterium sp.
GGGCTGGCCTCTTACAGTGACGGTTAGTAAGGCCACCGGCTTTGACTGGAAATTCTACTGGATTGGAAAAACCGATCTAACAGAACAACCAATCCCCCCTGAATTAGATTATGACAGATGGTTGGGTCCTGCTCCCTTCAAACCCTACCACCCGCACAGTGTTCATGGGACCTTCCGCGGATATTGGGATTATGATGGTGGAGGTCTGGGTGACATGGGTCAACATTATATGGACCCCATCCAATATTTTTTGGGAAAAGATGATACCAGTCCGGGCAAAGTCGAAGTGGATGCAGAACAACAACACTTTGATGCCTGTGGCACATTTAGAAAAATCACCTATACCTATGCAGATGGCTGCAAAATTATCTTAGATGGTGAAGGCAAGGATGCCAATACCCCCTATATTGAAGGGCCAAAGGGGAAATTGTTTGCCGGCTTTCAATCAACCATACCCAATCTGATGGAAAAAATTGCAGCTATGCCTGATCCCGAACCTCAACTGTCAGATTTTGTTGAAAGCGTAAAAACAAGAACTCCCTTTGCACTGAATGAATCCAACGGATTCCGATCCTGCACCCTGATTAATATGGGAAAAATTGCTTTGCAACTGGGTAGAAATCTTGAATTCGACCCCGATAAAATGGAATTCAAACAAGACGAAGCAGCGAATAGAATGATTAACCCCCCAATGCGAGGTCCCTGGCATTTATAATACCAACAAAGACATGAAAAAAATTATACTATTCCTTGTATTGTTATCCTCACATCTTTCCAGTGATTCACAGGAAGATGTTGTCAGTGCTGTATTGAAATCATTCCCCTATCAGAAGGAAAAGGATATTTCGCAAGTGTTGTCTTCGATGGACCAATGGGACAATCAACAATGGACTGAACTCATCAGTTGTCTTGAACAGGAAAAGAAATCAATTGCAGCAGAATATGCCATCAATGCCTATGTCAACCATGCGACCCGTCAATCCGAATTGAATGAAAGAATCTCTGCGCACCTCGGTACAGCAGTAAAAAAAATGTCAGGTTTCTCCGAAAAAAAATTTCTTATTCAACAGCTTTCTTTGCAGGGGAATAGTCAATCTATTACAGCAATTCGTCCCTTTCTCAAGGATGCCGCCTTGTCAAGCGATGCAGCAAGAGCCATTGCCACTATCGGAGGGGAGGATGCAAAAAAGGTTCTAAAAAAAGCAAGCCGGTCCTCCAACCTTTTTGAAAAGGGAGCAGCTGAATCAGCATTGCAATATGTATGCACCGGTATTTCTGTACAACCTGAAACCCGGGCTGGAGTAAAATCTATACCTGAAAATGAAGTGCAACAACTTTTACATTTGCAGGAACAAATGGAGAAAGCTAACCGGCTCTTCGAAAAAAAACAAATTCTGGCAAGTGCGGGAAAGATCAAGGGAATTGGGGCAATGTCATTTGCGAGATCTTTTCTCAGCGACCCCCAGCTAAGGACTTTTGCCGCACCAATAGTAATCCGGCAGGTACTCAACGATCCGGCGCTGAAAGGCCCATTGGTATTGCAATGGATGCAAGAGGCACAGCAGGCACTAAGAGGAGAAGATAGTTCCCATCTAATGAAATTGGCACTGGAACATGCGGGCACATTAGAGCAGGGTTCCGGATATATATCGCTCTTCAATGGAAAAGACTTATCCGGATGGCAAGGACTGGTAGGCAATCCAATCAGCCGCTCAAAAATGACCCCCGAACAATTGGCAGTTGCACAAGCGAAAGCAAATGAATCCGCTCGCCAGGATTGGGTAGTGAAAGACGGACTACTAATTTTTACCGGACATGGAGATAACCTGGCCACCATAAAAAAATACCGCAACTTTGAAATGTGGGTGGACTGGAAGATCACAGAAAAAGGAGATGCCGGTATATATCTAAGAGGCAGCCCCCAGGTTCAAATCTGGGACACCAGTCGAAGAGAAGTGGGTGCACAGGTAGGTTCGGGTGGACTTTACAACAACACGATTCATCCTTCGAAACCGACACAAGTAGCCGATAATCCCATTGGTAGCTGGAACACTTTTCGCATCATCATGCGGGGTGAAAAAGTAACTGTTTACCTGAATGGTAAAAAAGTTACGGATGAAGTGACACTGGAAAATTACTGGAATCGTCAACAAGCGATCTTCCCGGAAGAACAAATTGAATTACAGGCCCATGGTACCTACGTAGCTTACAGGAATATCTTTTTAAAAGAGTTGCCCGATGAGGAGGGACTATTGGATTCCAAAGAAAAGACAGAGGGATTTTATCCGCTATTCAATGGCAAAGACCTAACAGGCTGGACAGGTAATCTCAAAGGCTATCAGGCTGAAGATGGAATGATAGTAGTTCATCCTGAAAAAAGCAGCGGAAATCTTTACACCGAAAATACCTACGGCGATTTTATACTGCGTTTCGATTTCCAATTGACCCCTGGTGCCAATAATGGTATAGGAATTCGTGCCCCACTTACCGGAGATGCTGCCTATGTTGGAATGGAAATTCAGGTGTTAGATAATGAACATCCCAAATATGCTCAATTACAACCCTACCAATATCATGGATCAGTATATGGAGTAATTCCTGCCAAGAGAGGATATCTCCTTCCGGCAGGACAATGGAATACCGAAGAGATCTCAATTAAAGGTGATAACATAAAAGTTACCCTGAATGGAACAGTGATCACAGAGGGCAACTTATCAGAGGCTGCCAAAAACGGCACCATGGACCACAAAGAACATCCCGGATTACTGAGAAAAGATGGGCACATCGGGTTTCTTGGACATGGCGATGTTGTCCGTTTCAAAAATATCCGCATAAAGAAATGGTAATGCTTTCCTCAAAACTTAAGTGAAGTGGGAAGATATTTCGCTACCAGATCTTCATAATAAGGTCGTAGCTCTTCCCAGCTTTTTTGGTGAGGATTTTTTGAGTACAAGTCATAAGGATTGAACAACTTTACCCATTTGAACATCCGATGATCGTGTTCACTCATCAGATGATCATATGCCTGCTCACGATGTTGAGCATAAAAGGAGTGGTAGCGAAGCATATAAAGACCTTCCTCAGGAATATAATCTTTCATCATCTGGTACACATATTCATCATGCCCCCAGGATAAATGCACCTTGTCTAATCCGCAATTTGGCTCATACACACCATATTTTGTGGAATAAACCGGATGGGTATAGTCTGGATTGGCACTAAAGAATTCAGGGAATACAATTTTATCCGAGTAGGCACATCCCACAGGAAAAGTATCCCCTACCACAGACCACTGAGGTTCACCGAATAAACATAACACTTTTCCCATATCGTGAACAAGTCCCACCAATACCATCCAATCCGGATGACCATCGTTACGAATAGCTTCAGAAGTTTGCAACAGATGTTGCATCTGGTCAAGATCGGTATCTGGGTCTGAATCATCAACTAACTGATTCAAGAAATCAAACGCCTTCCAAATGGGCATCTCCTTTTTATCAAAAGAGAGGAATTCTTTTTCCTTTCCCAGAACAAAGTCATACGATTGATAAGTGTGATTCAGCCGATAGAATTCCCTTACAGTATCACGGGGCGGTTCAGAGTAGTTACGAAATTCCTGAGCCTTTTTTTCCGTAGCTATAAAAGCCGGATCTGGATAACTCTTCAATAAGTCTTACTCCCATTCATCCAAATGAGTAAGAGGGGATTTGATTTGATCCGGTAAGGAGGAAGCATGAGATGCCATGAGAGACGCTTTGGGTAAAGTTCTTATTTTTTACCAAAAAATCGTGTAAAGTGCTGCGAGAATTCCGAAAATAAGGATAGATCCCACCAAAAATCCACCTGAAACCCTGTAATCAGCCAAACTGGTTTGGAGCGGTTGGCCATTTTCAAACCTGGATGGGGCCAGGATACTGATCTACACCATGATTAAAGAATTAGCTAAGAACGATATAAACATTCGATTTAAAAAGGGGATTGCTGGAAATGCGCCGGAAGTCCATACCGGAAGGAATTTCAAAACGACTGATAAGGGTATAGTGAGAAGTGCTCCGGCAAGTGCCGCATTTGCTGTTGTCTTCTTCCAGAACATACCCAATAAAAATATGGCCAATACACCGGGAGATACAAACCCAACATACTCTTGAATAAATTGATACGCTTGACTGAGGGAACGGAGGGCAGGTGTTACCCAGGCAGCCAAAAGTAGACTGATCAAAACTGCCATCCGTCCAATTGATACCAATTTTTTATCAGAGGTATGTGGGGCTATAAACTTTTTATGAATATCGAGCGAATAAATCGTCGCAATGCTATTGGCCTTTCCTGCCAATGAAGCAACGATGGCCGCGGTCAATGCCGCAAAAGCGACTCCCTTCAGTCCGGCAGGTAATAAGTTCATTAGTGTAGGATATGCATGATCTGGTTTTAATATGCCATTATCTGACATTTCCAGCCGAAATAATCCCTCTTGGTGCAGCACATACATGGCGATTCCGGGAAGCACAGCGATAATAGGAATAAGTAATTTCAGAAATGCTGCAAATAATATTCCCTTTCGTGCAGTAATCAGGTCTGTGCCTAATGCTCGCTGTACAATATATTGATTGCAACCCCAATAGGCAAGGTTATTGACCAACATACCACCAAATAATACAGATAATCCGGGCAATTCGTCATAATGTTCATCTCCGGGTGAAAAAATCAATTGAAAGTGTTCGGGTGACTTCTGGTATACCAATTGTAATGCCTGGAGGATATTTCTTCCCATGCCAAATTGCTCAGATAACATGGTTAGCGCCAGGTAGGTAGTAACCAATCCTCCTGCCAACAAAACAATTACCTGGATTACATCCGTATAACCGATTACTTTCATTCCCCCCACAGTTACTATCAAAGAGAACAGAGCCAATAAAAAAATACACCAACCAAATGATATACCCGAAATAGCTGAAATGGCCAGAGAGCCCAGATAAAGAATCGAGGTGAGGTTTACAAATACATATACCAGTAGCCAGAATATCGCCATAACGGTACTGACCTGATCACTGTACCGAATTGAAAGAAACTGAGGCATGGTAAAAATGCGATTACGCAAATAAACAGGGATGATAAATACTGCTACTAATACCAATGTACCTGCAGCCATCCATTCATAAGCAGAAATTGCCAATCCAATAGCAAAACCGGAACCTGACATACCAATAAAATGTTCAGCAGATATATTGGATGCAATCAAAGATGCACCTATTGCCCACCAGGTCAGTGATCCTTCTGCAAGAAAAAATTCAGTCGAGCTAAGTTGCTTCGTCTTTTTTCGATGATAGATATAGTAACCATAAGAGGCAATCACCATGAAGTAGATGAAAAAGACGAGCCAGTCTAGTAATTGTAACCGATCCATTGATGATAAAATGATTAGTGGGCGGATGGTTTGATGCTTGAAATTTTTTCTGACTTGACCCTGGTCTCCGGCCATACCCAATCTGTGATCTGACAGGCCAAAAGGAATGGATTCCCTTCATCTCGATTAGTCAATATCACAATAGCCCTTTGCTGATCGGGGAAAAGAAGTACGTGATTCCGAAATCCGATACTGCTTCCGGAGTGATGAGGATACGGCTCCCCACGAAAATCATCCACATGCCAGCCAAAGCCATAATTTACTGCACTTCCGTTCAAGAGCTTAGCTCTTAGCCATGCTTCTTGCTGCAAAGGGCCGGAGATAAGCTGATACTTTAAAATAGCACTGATCCAACGTGCATAATCTGTAATATTGGTATAAATACCACCATCTCCTAAAACTGCACTGGTAACACTTTGGTCTGTCATTTTCCAACCATTACCGCTGCGAGAATGTCCCATAGCCCGGTCAGAAACCTTGCTCTTCCCTTCTTCTAATGCAACTGTGCTGTTCATGCCAAGTGGACGGAATATATGATCCCTCAAATAACCGGCAAAATCCTTACCAGTGACTTTTTGAACAATCAATGCCAGCAGTGCGTACCCGGTATTGCTGTACCTGTAATTGGTTCCGGATTGAAAATACAAGTGGTCAGTAGTACTCATCAATTCGAGACAATCTTTGTCCAGCACTTGTTTTGTTTGAGAAGCCGGTATGAGGTCTTCGTAATCGACCAGACCGGAAGTATGCGTTAGCAAGTGACGGATGGTTATGCCATGTGCGTAAACAGGTAACCCAGTCAGAAAGCGATGTGCCGGTGAATCGAGCGATAGTTTTCCCTGCTCACTAAGTTGTAAAATACACATGGCAGTAAACTGCTTGGTCAAAGATGCCAGCCTGAAACAGGTACTTACGTTTACCTTCTCCCCCGCTGTACCATTTTTAATGCCATATCCCTTTGCAAACAGTATCCGCCCTTTTTCATATACCAAGACCGATGCCCCAGGGGAACCTGTAACCCTATAGTCTTGCAGCAGGCTATCAATTTTTCTTTGCGTCAAAACATCAATCGATGTAGGCCTTGCCTGGGCCTGTAATGGGTTATAATTAAAGCTGAATATAAAAGCAAGAAATGAGAGAGGCAGAACTGAGCGCATGTGGATTAATTTGATGCATCAATTTACTAAATAATGTCCAACCACCTGAATTGAATCCGGCAGGTATTGAGATATACACTTTGAATTGATTTTAAATAAAGAATATCTTTACCCGATTAGAATTTTAATTGTATGCCATTCAAGTGGAAGTGTTCATTATTGGTTTTGTTTAGCCTGCTGAATGCTTTACACTCCTTGGCACAGAATTATGTATTTGCCCAATTGGATGGAATACCGGTCAATACTGCCGGCTGGAACCTGCAAGGGAGCGCTACCGTGGGCAATATAACGGGCAATAATAACAGTGAAGTTATCCTGTGTCCAGCCCGACCATCAACCAGTGGAGCGGTTTTTTATAATCAACCCATCAATCTGACCATCTGCAATAAGTGGAAGGCTGAATTTGACTTTCGTATGTTCGACGGAAGCAGCGCAGATGGAATTGCATTTTGCTTTTTGGAATCCCCGCCATCCGGATTTGTTTCTGGTGCCGGTATGGGAATTCCAAGTTCTGCCAACGGACTAAAAATTTGCTTTGACACCTATAATAACTGCACCACCCCTACCAATAGTCGTGTTCCCAAAGTTGAGATTAGATGGGGGACCGGTTACAATGAATGCTGGTCTCAGCCAACATTGGAAAATACCGATGGATCTCTATCATTTATCCGTTCCAATAACTACAACAGAGCCCTTATTGAATATGACAATGGTAACATCCGGGTATCAGTCAACGGCAATCTCCTGCTTACCGGATTCCAAACATTCAATTTCACAGGATACCTTGGATTCACGGCAAGTACAGGCGGATCGAACGACAACCATTCGATAAAGAATGTAATTATCTACACTGATATGCCTCCCTCGGAAGCGGGTGGAGTAAATGGGGAATTGGTAACCTGTGCGGGGCAGGGAGTATCAATCGGAACAACTACAACGTCGGGGTATTCCTATAATTGGATGCCTGCGACCGGATTAAGCAATTCAACCATTGCCAATCCTCAGGTCAGTACCGATCTCAACTCAGATACGGTTCAATCACTGGTTTACAAAGTGCAAACATCGTTTACTGCTAATCCGGGCTGCTTCTCCACAGACAGCATAGTCATCACCGTTCGACCTAAGCCCAAGGTGAATTTTATCAGACCGGGTATCTGCCTGAATGATGCATTGGCGCAATTCAACGATAGCTCCTATACAAAAGATGCAGCTTCCCTTCCTTTCACCCATCAATGGTTTTTTGATGATCCGGCTGCAAGTCCAGCTAATCCCAACACTTCTACACTCAAAAATCCATCGCATGTTTACAGTGCAGCTGCTGTGTACCAGGTCAAGAACAAAGTAACCTCTGCAGCAGGATGTGTAGATAGCCTGACACTTCCATTCACGGTGAACGGAAGTATTCCCCTGGCAGATTTTTCTATATCCAGTGATCGAAATTTTTGTAGCAACGAAAAGATAAACGTGCTGGATCAATCGACTGTTAATTTTGGTAATCTTACAAAAGCAGAAATCTTTTGGGATTGGATCAACGACCCAGCGAATAGCAGCACCGATCTGCAGCCTTTTATAGGTAAAGCATACGAAATAAACTATCCTAAGTTTTCCTCACCCGCTGCAAAAACTATCACTCTTCGATATGAAGTATCATCGGGTGTTACCTGCAAAAGCAGCCTGCTGAAGACTTTTACTCTGGTTTCCAGTCCTTCCGTATCATTCACACCGGTGGCACCTATTTGTGACAATGCAGCACCTATTACCCTTGTAGAAGCATCAGAAAACAGCGGTGCTACAGGCACTGGAACATTTTCGGGTAACCAGGTAACGCCTTCAGGACTATTTACGCCGGCGGTTGCGGGAACTTTTGATGTACAATATCTCTTTGTCAATACCCTGGGTTGCCGCGACTCTGCAAGCCAAATGATAACAGTACATACTGCGCCCAGAGTAAATGCAGGAGTAGATCAACTTGTGCCAGAAGGCAGAACAGTGGTGCTGGCAGCAACCGCAACAGGGGGAAGCAATCTTCAATTCGAATGGACACCCGCCCTCTACCTCAACAATGCATCATTATCCCAACCGTCATGCACTCCGCTACAGAATATTAGCTATGGCTTAATTGTCAGCAATGCCGAAGGATGTGAAGCTGTTGACAGCCTGGACATAAAAGTTTTGTTTCAACCCAGAGTGCCGAATGTATTCTCACCCAATGGAGATGGAATTTACGACACCTGGCAAATTCAATACCTGAATGATTATCCCAACTGCCGCATCCAGATTTATACCCGTGCAGGACAATTGGTATATCAATCAGTGGGCTATGGCACACCCTGGAATGGAACCTGGAAGGGACAGCCACTCCCTATTGGCACATACTATTACATCATACAACCCGGATTAGGATTAGAGGTAATCAGAGGATCTGTTTCAATTATTCGATGAACCTTTGAATCTCAGTGTGTATTTAAGCAAGATGAGAATCTCCTCGCTGATGATGTAAAGCATAATTATTCGACTGATTATAAATACTTTATCTTCGAAGTACAGTCAAAAAAGAGTATGATTATTGAAAAATCTCCATGCATCATTGTTCTTGGTGCGGGCATGGTTGGAAGTGCTATATCCAGAGAAATGGCCAAAACCCATGTTGTTATTTCCATCGACCATTCGGAAGAAAAGCTGAATCAACTCAGTAAAAACAACCCGTCAATAAGATGCTTACAGAAAAATTTATTGGATAGCAGTATCAGTTTCAAGGAATTACTCTCACCCGCTAGTCTTGTAATATCTGCTGTTCCTGGCTTTATGGGGTACGAAATTCTAAAGAAAATTATTGGAGCAGGCAAAAACTGTGTAGATATATCATTTTTTCCTGAATCAATTAAAGAACTCAATGAATTAGCAATTCAAAACGATGTAAGTGTTGTGATGGATTGTGGTGTAGCGCCAGGAATGAGCAACCTAATACTGGGATACTATGAACCTAAGATGAAAATTGAAGAATTTGTTTTTTATGTGGGCGGACTTCCCATCAAAAGGGAAAAGCCATTTGAATACAAAGCACCTTTCTCTCCCATTGATGTTATTGAAGAATATAATCGTCCTGCAAGAATCAGAAAAAAAGGGAGCAATCAAGTGGTACCGGCCATGAGCGGCCTGGAGAATCTTCAATTTGACGGTGTTGGCCAACTGGAAGGATTTTACACAGATGGCTTGAGAAGTTTACTGGATTCCTTTCCGAACATTCCGGAAATGACAGAAAAAACACTTCGATACCCAGGCCATACCGGACTAATTGAAACGCTCAGATTAATTGGGTTTTTCAAAAAGGAACACATCGAAGCCACTGCAAAAGTTTTGATTGAGTGTTGGAAACAAACTGAAGATGACCATGACCTGACTGTGATGAAGGTGCTTCTTCGGGGAAAATACAATCAAAAGGAAACCATAATCGACTATTCTTTGCTCGACTTCTTCGACAAAAATGAATCTCTCAGCTCAATGGCAAGAACTACTGGCTTTACCTGCTGTGCAATGGCAGAATGTATGCTTGATAATCGCTTTACAAAAAAAGGAGTCTTCCCCCCGGAAATACCCGGGAAGGAAGAATATATATTTAACTTTATCCTATCTTATTTGAAGAATAGAGGTGTGGAATGGAATTGTACAATTTCCTAATACACACTTTTTGTTCGAAGTAAGATTGTATTTTTTGGCTACATTTGATAGTAGCAGCAAGCGATGAAAAAAGCACTATCGATAATCACCATACTCTGTTTTATCATACCAGCCATATCGGTTTATATTTTTTTATTGGCAGAAAAAGAAAATATCAAAAAAGTAAATCGTGAAAAAACATTATCTGAAAACAATTTCAATAATTGGATAAAAATTGAATTAACGGAAGAAGAAGCCCAAGAACTTATTGAATGGGAAAATGACCACGAGTTT
>DAIMYK010000035.1:0-10448 GCA_036734525.1 Sediminibacterium sp.
AAGGAAAAATAGTTTTTGTGCATGCCATTGAAGGTTCACATGCATTGGGACGAAACGAGAAACCTGAAGTAATTTTTATACCTCGCAAGCCAGGTAAACATCATCAACCGGTTGAAGGGGTAATGGGAAGGGGATATGGGGAAGGGAAGAGGTTTGACCGATACCTTGATAACCTGGTTGCGCTGAAGCACCGGGGAGTTTGTATGCTTACATTGGCTTATTTATTCCCCAACGAAATTTCTGACTGTGTTGAAGGGATTGCCGAGTATCCCAAGGTGAATAGTTTTAAGTATGACAGGGTGTATGATCCTGTTAATGAAGAAATGAACAAGGGGCTATCCCCACTTGGTAAAGAGGTGGTAAAAAAGATGCTTGAGATCGGAATGATCATTGATCTCATGCACAGTACAGATGCTGCACGTAGGCAGGTCTATGAATTACACGATGAGTGGATAGCTAAACATCCCGGGGAATACAGGCCACTGACTTTTTCTCACGGAGGTTCCAGGGCTTTGCATGAAAAATACCACCAAAAAACCGGCGTGACCAAATACAGTCACCACAAATATTATGGTGCAAGCAGGGAAGATATACTTGCAATAGAGCGTAGCGGAGGCGTAATAGGTATTATCATGGAAAATTGGTGGTTGACCGGAGTTGATACGCGCTTACCGGAATTCGAGGGCTGGGAAATGACAGGTATTGATTGTGTCATTGAAACGATTTTTGATATCAATGAACAGACGGAGAAAAAAGATTTCAGTTGTATATCAATTGGAACAGACTTCGATGGATTTACTGATACACCGCCCGATCTTTTTTTATATGAGCAGATGGGCAACCTGCAAGAAAAAATGCGTGCAAGACTGACTGAGGAGCAGATAGAGAGGATTTTCAATGGGAATGCACTCAGGATGTTGGAGCTGGGATGGAAAACTATGTAACCTGATTTTATGTAAGTTAAGCCATTATAATTACTATATGCCCTCTTGGATACTACTACATACACATTCCGTAATAGCTTTTATAATTGCTCTCTCGCATTTGGCAATGTTTTTATTTTTAATGAATGTAAAAACTGATTTTCCTGCATTGCGCTGGATGAAGCTTAATTATTTCGCCGGCACAATATGGTATATAGATCAAATGGTGCGATTTAGCATGTATCCGGGATCCGAAGGTTCTTTGATATATAAGGCTGAAACAATTTTAGTATTCGCCCCCATATTAGTATGTCAGATGTACGCTAATGTGCAAATAGCGTATTTGTTTATTGAATCAATGTTCGAGAAGGAAAGAAAAATTGTTTTAAATATTTTGGTTTTGTTCTCAATCGCTTTGTTCGCAAGTGTAATATGGAACGAGATATTTAATGATAGTAATTTTTTCATTTTTCAGGTAATAGCATTTGTTTGGGGAATTTTGCTTTTTATATTTACTTTTTCTATTACTTACAGAAAAGCAAGAGCCTTTCGAAGAGTAAATAATAATGCATATACAGCGTACCTGTTAATAAGCGGAGCATATCTCAGCTTCATTGTTTTATCTATTGTTTGTTTGATTTATGATTTGTTTTCCCCAGTTGGTTATTGGACTTATTTTATTCTGATTTGGTTAGGCGAGTTTTCTTTAAAGTTGGCCTATTTACGATATTCTCAAGTTTTTGTTGGGTTTCAGCTTAAAATCACAGCATATAGCCTACTTATGATTGAGGCATTTATAATAATTTTTAGTTTATTTTTTTTACCGCCCTTATCTCCAACAAATATTGCAGGGAGATTACAGCAGCAAGAAGGACTGGAAAAGGTATTTCTAATCATTATTGCATCTATTGTTGTTACTATTTTAATACTCCCTTCTCTGTTAAAAAGAACACTGACGCGCCCCTTAAAACAGCTATTAGAGGCAGTTCAGAGTGTAAATGCTGGTAACTTAAATATTGAACTCCCTGTATTGTATCAAGATGAAATCGGCTCACTTACGAGTCAATTTAATACAATGACAAACTCATTACAACAAAAAAATAATAAATTAATTGAATATAGTCATACCTTATCTGAGTTATATAGTAATCAACAAAAAATTCAAGAGCAAACGTTGAATCATGTAAGTCAAGAAATTCATGATAATGTAGGTCAGATGTTAAGTCTCGTTCGCATACAATTAAATTTAGCTGCTCAGCAGGAGAATAAAGAAAACAAAATTATTTCCGATGCGCAGGAGAATATAGGAAGAGCTATGAGGGATTTGCGCGATTTGGCAAAAGGTATGAGTAGCGATAGGATTAAATTACTCGGCTTATACGCTTCTGTTGAGCAGGAGGTTGAAAGAATCAGGCGTGCGGGTATTTGTGAAGTTCAAATGAATTGTGAAGGAGATAAAAAGTCAATGGACCACCAGAGAGAGATTATCTTATTTAGAGTTTTGCAGGAATGTTTACAAAATGTACTGAAACATTCAGAGGCAAAAAATTTAGATATTAATTTTACCTATACCGGCAATGTACTTTCTATACAAATTAAGGATGATGGAAAAGGATTTTTAGTTCAACCTGCAAAAGGAAGTCATGGGCTTGGATTAATGAATATCAACAATCGTATACAATTAATGAATGGTCAAATTGCGGTAGAAAGTTCTCCGGGTACCGGAACGAGTATCTTTATTCAAATACCAATTGAATAACGTAATTCTGAAATTATATGTAAACTAAGTCAATAAAAACTACTATATGCCCTCTTGGATACTATTACATACACATTCTGTAATTGCTTTTATTATAGCAGTTACACAATTGGGAATGACATGGTTTCTGTTTAAAAGCAGGGCCAGAATACCTATTCGGAAATGGCTTATTCTAAATTATATTGCTTCCTCTATCTGGTATCTTGATCAGATGGTTCGCTTTAGTTTATACCCGGGTACAGAAGGCTCGTTGGCTTATAAAATTGAAACAGTTTTTCTATACGCTCCGGTATTGGTTGCTCAAATGCTTGCTAATCTTCAGATTTACTATCAATTCATTGAGGCCAAGTTTGATATGGAGCGTAAGTTGGTAATGAAGTTAATGGTACCCTTCTCCATTTTTTTAGTCGCATTAATAGGCTGGAATGAATTTTATAACAATAGCGATACCTATTTTTTTCAGGTAGTTTCATTTGTTTGGGGTATTATTTCCAATGTCGCTACTTTTTTAATTGCGATCAGAAAAGCGTTTATTTTCCGGGGATCTAACACAAATGCTTATCATGCACATCTGATTATAGCAGGTGTGAGTACCAGCTTTTTTACCCTTTCAATCATCTGTGTCATTTTTGGTCTTTACTCAGTAGTTGGGTACTGGACATATTTCATTTTTGTCTGGTTAGGCGAAATCTGCCTTATCATTACCTATTTGTATTTTTCAGAAGTATTCGTAAGCTTTCAAGTGAAAATTACCGGCTACAGCTTTGTATCTGTAGTGCTGTTTCTGACAATTTGCGCTTTAATCTTTTTTCCTCCAACCCTTCCTGATGAACTGGAAAAGCGATTTGCACAACAAGAGGGCTTAAAAAAAATATTTATCGTTTTTCTATGTGCTACAGGCCTCATCATCTTTTTATTGCCCTCACTCCTTAAGACTACCTTGACTAACCCCCTCAAGCAGGTGCTCCGTGCTATCAGAAAAGTAAATAGTGACAATTTGAATGTGCAGGTACCTGTTAAGTATCAGGACGAAATCGGTTTACTGACTTCCAACTTTAATACAATGACAGCCACGCTTCGGAGAGCAAAGGAGCGACTGGAAGAGTACGCCCATATATTGGGAGAATTGTATAATAACCAGCAAAAAATACAGGAGCAAACCCTGAACCATGTTAGCCAGGAGATACATGATAATGTTGGGCAACTGCTGAGCTTGGTAAGGATGCAACTCAACCAGGTTGCTGCCAAGGGCGATACAGAAAATCAGTTGATCACAGATGCCCAGGAAAATATCGGACGCGCGATGCGCGACCTGCGTGATATGGCCAGAGGAATGAGCAGTGATCGCATAAAGCTACTCGGATTATTCGGCTCAGTAGAACAGGAAGCACAGCGGATTCGGCGCAGTGGATCTTGTGAGGTGAGTGCGCAATGTAAAGGCACGATTCAATCTATGGACCATCAAAAAGAGATTATCCTTTTCCGTGTTATTCAGGAAAGTCTGCAGAATGTTTTCAAGCATGCCAGTGCTACGCGCATTGATATCTTTTTCTCTTATCAGCCCCATCTTCTACAAATCGAAGTCAAGGACAATGGGAAAGGATTCGTACCGGAAAAGGAAAAAAGAAGTGGCGGACTTGGATTGATGAATATGCAGCACCGCGTTCAGCTTACAGGGGGTGAACTTCTGCTTGACAGCGAACAGGGTGTCGGAACCAGAGTAACCATCAGTGTTCCCCTGGCATAGCTAGTCGCCGGATTTTCTGTAAATCACTTTCCCTTCGAAGATGGTTTCCAGCACGATTGCTTTTTCAACTTCTTCAATTGATATGTTCAGCAGGTTCCTGTCCAGCCTTATCATATCTGCATACTTTCCTGTTTCGAGTGAGCCGATCTCTTTATCTGCGCGCATCGCTTTGGCAGCGTGCAGGGTGTAGGCATAGAGCATGTCTTCCAATGATAGAGTTTGTGAACTATCTAGCACACCTTTGGGTCCTTTTCGTGTTACTGCTCTGTACATTGCCTGAAATGGATTCGCGCTGGAAACAGGCCAATCACTGGCACCGGCAATAACTACTCCGGCATTTTTCATGGTTCTGGCCGGGTATTGCCATTGGTACAAGGAGGGATGAATATAAGGCTGAACAATATCAATGGTCGTTGCATCTCCAAAAGCCCACAACAGTTGAAATGCTGCCAATATCTTAAGCGAACTCATTCGAACAGCATCAGCAGGTTGTACCAATTGCAGATGTGTGATGGTATGTGGTATTCCAGAGAAGCCGTTCTTGTTGCGCATAGCAGCAAACCCATTCAGCGACTCTGTCACTGCCCGGTCGCCGATAGCATGTACATGCACCAACCAATTTGCTTTGTCTGCCAAAGTTACGAATTGGGCAAAGGAATTGGGCTCGAACATCAATACCCCTTTGGAATCAGTTCCGGTATAAGGGATAGAAAGGGCAGCTGTCCGGGTCGGATGTTCCAGAACACCATCAGCAAAAATTTTAAATCCAATCACTGAAAGATTCCTGGTTGTGTACTTTTTTTTCATTGCTGCCAACTTGTTCAATTGAGGCTCTACCGGTTGATTGGGATCAGCTACCAGAGTTGTAACGATGTGTGCGTTCAATAATCCATTGTTGCTAAGCCAGCGATAGGCCTCCAAATGATAAGAACTATCTGAAGTTGTATTTCCGGCACTGGGGTCTAGCCAACCTGTGATGCCCAATCGGGCACAATGTTCCATTGCTTTGCGACCTGCAGCTTTTAATCCCGGCTTCACCGGCACAGCGGCCTCAATGATGTTTTGTCCTTCCTCGCTAACAAATCCGGTTGGATTGCCACCGGAATCCTTTCCGTAATAGAGCTGTTTGTCCGCCGGTTGTTTTGCCAGGAAAATTTTGTTCAATCCTGCTCTTTCCATCATGGCCCGATTGGCCCACGAGGTATGTCCGTCAGAACCGCTCAACACCAAAGGAATCTCAGAAAATATTCCGCTATTGAACTTTGTAGAAATCTCTTCGAGTAGAGACCAGGTGGTAATGTTAATTCCATAGATCACCAGAACATCTCCCGACATACCCTCTTTATTCCGGTAGCATTTTTCTGCATAGGCAACCAATTGATCAATTGTCAGGTCCTGATCTTCCAGGTTAGCAAAGAGAAGGTTATTGCCCCCTGAAAGTGCATGCATGTGCGCATCCAGTAATCCGGGCATGATGAATCCCCCCTTACAATCAATGCTGGTGCCCCGTCCCTTGAGCTGCCTCTTTACTTCCGACTCTGTTCCAACTGCAATAATTTTATTCCCTCTGATTGCGATCGCTGAGGCAAAGGGTTTTGCTTTGTTCGCAGTAAATATTGTTGCATTGTGGTATAACTTCCATTGGCAATGACCTGTCATGGGAACTGGCAGGATGAGCGTGGCAATGATTGTTAGGAATGTCAATTTTTTCATACCTTAAATATCTGAAATGTTGGTGGGATAGATGAAAACTCCCCACTCTTTTTGGTCACTCAAAATTTTTGTACATTGCGATAAGCATTCAACACAACTTAAGATTATGAGACATGTATCATCTTTTTTCGCTTGTTTACTTGTTGCCCTGCTGTTTTCAGGTTGCGCACAAAGGGCCTATCACCAGCATGACGACTCATTTGATCTTACAAGTGTATCTACATACTCCTGGGCAGATGCCGACGATGATAAAAACTTTGACACCAAGCGCAGAAACCTGAACAGCATCAGGGATACAAAAATTAAAAGAACCATTGATAAATACCTGCAGGAGCATGGGTGGAAGATCAACAATGCCAACCCCGATGTTTTTTTGGTTTTTGACGTAGTCGTTGATCAATCCCAACAGAATGTAAATGTGCCTGTTTATTCTCAACCTACCACCAGTTGGTTTTTCAACCCTGCTACCCGTCGCTGGGTGCCGATTTTTTACCCTTCTAATCTCGTAGGATTTAATACGGCTACCCGTCAGGTGAGAGAGGGAACACTTACATTGAGTATGATGAATCCGGTAACCGATAAAGCAATCTGGCAGGGATGGACGACCTCTGAGATATATGGTAAGAAGATCTCTGATGAAAAGATCGATCGCGATGTTCGGGCCATCATCAAAGAGCTGAAGAAGTATTAATCAGTATCACTTCTCCCATCCCATATAAAAATTCTAGTATGCGCAATTCCTTTGCGGGCGTTCTGCTTGCTTTTAGTTCTTTGCTGTCCTGTCAGCAGGAGAAAGCTTTTTCTCCCCGGTTCGAACTCAAACCTGCGCCCAGGGTAACATTCAATTCTTTTGTGGACTGCAACATGGCGGAGGCGTGGATAGGAGATACATTTCGCATATTTCCCGGGAAGTATGGTGAAGATCCATTGTGGGGATATGCGCGTGATCTGAAATATGCCGATGGATTGAATCCCGAGGAGGTATTCTCTCATTCCAGGGAAAAGTTCACCAATCCTTCCATGCCCCTCAACGCACCTATCGGTCAACCTGGTCTGCACGGAGCTGTATGGTTTGAGACAGTCTATCAGGATAAAAATGATGCATCCGGCAAAACGCTTTACGGCATTTACCACAATGAAAATTATCCTGAGACATTGCCTTATGACAGTGTTACGGGACAAGGATACCACAATAAAAGATGGCCGCAGGGACTAACAGGACCTGAAAGTCCGGCTGCAGTTTGTCGCATTGGCATCATGAAATCTACCGATGGCGGTAAAAGTTGGGAGAACAGGGGTCTCTTCATAGAAGACCTGGATCCACGCATGATCCTGAAGCCCCAGAATAGCTCCAATACATTTGCAGGAGGTGTCGGTGACCCCTCTGCCGTTGCCAGCGGTGATTACCTCTATCTTTTTTATGGTGAGTATGGATATCCGGGTGTGTATGATTCTGCCACTTACAATGCTGATACGGAATGGAGTGGTCAATGCATCAGTGTAGCTAGAATAGCCCTGAAGGACCTGGATGCCCCGGAGGGGAAGGCACGACGTTGGGATGGAAAAGCATTTACTCAACCACACAATGGATTTGGACAACCGGTAAAGTCATTGCAGATAGATCGAAAAAATGGTGGAGGCCCTGCTTCTTCCCCCGGAGGAGGATTTCACTGGGGGCCATCTGTTAGCTGGAATACGTATCTCAATTGTTGGGTAATGCTCATGGGGCATGTGGAAGGAAAATCCTGGAGGGGTGATAAAATTTATATTTCATTCAACCGACACATAGATCTGGGGGAAGGAGCCAACAGCCAGGACTGGCCGAAGCCGCAACTGTTGTTTCAAAAGCCGGGATACATCTTGTGGTACCCGTCCTTGCAACCATTGAATGAGCCCGAGAGCATGCGGGAAAAATATACCTGTCTTCGTTTGGGAAAGCGGGCAAGGTTTTATGTAAAACGGATTAAGCCGGGTGATGACTCCTATGCTTCAGAGCACATCATTGAATTTGAGCGCTGACAATTGATTGTTTACCACAGGATGTGCGTTTCTTGTTGGATGTCATCAAACAGAAGAATCTTTTACCATCTTCCACCCAGGCAAACACCCATCCGCAAGTAACCACCATCATAACTATCTCCAAAGAGTCTTCCCCCACCGAGAAAAACTTCGCCAATCAACCGGTTTCTGTTCTCCAGCTTTACACCTATTGCAGAACCTAACCCATAATATACACCTGATTTGTATTGCACGGGAGGACGTGGCCAGATCGACCAATCGTATTGCGGCTGTTGTTCGAATGAGAG
Organism: Sediminibacterium sp.; assembly: GCA_036734525.1. Taxonomy (GTDB): domain Bacteria; phylum Bacteroidota; class Bacteroidia; order Chitinophagales; family Chitinophagaceae; genus Sediminibacterium. Next base: position 8,449 of record DAIMYK010000035.1, read on the forward strand.
GCCCATGTTCCCTTCAATAAAAAATCCGGAAGCATAGCCTTTTCCAAAGTACATACGATAGTAAGGTAATATTATGGCGCGTGTGGCCATCAATTCTTTGTTTTCCAATCCTACACTTGCAGCAAGACCCAGACCACTGTTGTCATTCAATAAGCGTTCATAATTCAACTCGGGCAATCCCAATAAACCGGTAAACAAATTCACCCGTATTTCATTTTTTCTGGGCGGTCCGGTTTTGTCATTCTTCATTCTTTGACTTAATCCCTGCAGAGGAAAAAATAACACAAGTAAACAATAGACGAAAAGTTGTCGGGCAAATGACATAAACATTGATTTGGTAGAACGAAGTAATAAGATTTTTTTAAAATATTTTGTTAATCAGTGATGACTAGCATATAGGAATTTTCCTTTTAAATACTTTACAATAAACGTTTGCAAAAAGGGGAAGAACAGATCAATAGCAGATCAAAAAATCAAAGCGGAATGTTCCGTTATACTCTATCAATACATCAGATGTTTTTTGGCATTGTCTTTCCACCCTGCGCGGTGTGAATAAGGAACAAAGAAAATAACAAGGTCGGCCTGGTGTTTATATTGTACGTAAAAAAACTTTTTCTGTGCCTGATGCGAATAATCTGTGAAGAACCATTTTCCCTCGTTACCTTCTGCCTGGTGTCTGTATTTTACTTTGAAAACTTTCAGGTCTGCCTGGTGTTCATACTGAGCGACCCATACTTTGATGTCTGCTTGCGAAGCATAGTTGACAGCAAAAATTTTTTGTGATTTCACTTCGGAAAAGAAAAAAACCAATAATAAACCTGACAAGTACTTCCACATATGTTAAGTCATTTAGGGCCTACTCGTGTAACAACGATGTAAAAATGAAAAAGCCCTTGAGGTAAGGGCTGTTTCATTTACAACATTTTGCGAATCACCTCGACCAGTTCGCCTTTGGTAATAGGTACTCCCATTACCTTGTTATATGGCTGAGCATCTACCAGGTACTGGTCACGAATAATTTTGATCACCTGACCATTGTTGATTTCCGGTATCAACACTTTGTCAAAGCTTTTCAATATCTCGCCCAAGTTAGCAGGGAAGGGGCGCAGGTAGCGCAAATGCGCATGACTCACGGCATAGCCCTCTCCCAGCAGTTGAAGAACAGCACTCTTGATGGCACCATAGGTAGAACCCCATCCGAGTACCAATACCTTGCCCTTCTCCGGACCACATTCTAACTCTTGCGGAGGTATATAATTGGCAATCTTGTCCACTTTGCTTTGACGAACATTCACCATGTGCTGGTGGTTTTCCGGGTCATAGCTGATATTTCCGGTTATGTCTTGTTTCTCGATACCACCGATGCGGTGCTCCAGACCGGGGGTTCCCGGAATGGCCCAGGGTCGAGCCAGCTTTTCATCTCTGCGATAAGGTTGGAATTTGGGTTCATCCTCCTCCAACCCTTATTTGAAATTCACCTTGATCTCAGGAAGATCGGCAGATTGCGGAGAGCGCCAAGGCTCGGCACCATTGGCTATGTATCCATCGCTGAGCAGAATTACAGGTGTCATGTGTTGCACCGAAATACGCACTGCTTCATACGCCATGCTGAAACATTCACTGGGAGTAGAGCAGGCAATAACGGGCATCGGACATTCACCATTTCTTCCGTAATATGCCTGCAGCAAATCACTTTGCTCTGTTTTGGTAGGTAAGCCGGTAGAAGGGCCTCCACGTTGAATGTTCACAATCACCAACGGGATTTCCAGCATCACTGCCAATCCCATGGCTTCGGTCTTCAATGCCATACCCGGACCGGAAGTAGTGGTAACACCGAGGTTGCCTCCATAGCTGGCTCCAATAGCAGCTGTGATGGCAGCAATTTCATCTTCCCCCTGCAAAGTTTTTGCGCCAAAATATTTATAGCGGCTCATTTCATGCAAAATGTCAGAAGCCGGTGTGATGGGGTAAGCACCTAGGAAAATGGGCAGGCCGCTTTT
>DAIMYK010000036.1:0-10382 GCA_036734525.1 Sediminibacterium sp.
TTCATATCATTGTGAGAGAAACAGAAACTGCAGCAAGAGAACATGCATCACTCATCATGAGTAGATTTGATGCCGACAAATTCAACCTGAAAAGTCGCGCACAAGATGCTCAGTCCGAAGGTGTTCGGCGACAAGATGCATTGCGGGCTGAAAAGGCAGATGCAGATGACTTTGTGGAACCGCATTTGTGGATGGGAATCGGCCGTGCACGCAGTGGTTGTGGTGGTGCTTTGGTGGGTACGCCGGAACAGATCCTGTCAAAACTGCAGCGTTACATGGATATGGGTATCCGTTCATTCATATTATCAGGATATCCTTTGAAAGAAGAAGCGAATTATGTCGCAAAATATATTTTACCCCATCTTCCGCTGGCACAGTTGAATGTGTTGCAGGGAAGGAAGCCAACTACAGAGCCAATTACCCCCCTCACTTCAGCTCCTCTTCGATAAATCATTGCCATGCTACAATTATTGGGACTTTTCGATTGGCTTGTATTCAGCGCACTTGCATTACTTCTTATAGCAGGAGGTGTATGGGCGGGACGAAAGAAAAAAGATGCGGAGGAATATTTTATGGCAGGTCGATCACTTCGCTGGTGGTCGGTAGCCGGTTCCATCTATGGTGCGAATGTGAGTCTGTCACAGATCATTGGAATGTTGGGGATCGGCTATTCTATTGGATTTGCGCAGAGTCACTATGAAATACTCGCTATACCGGCAATTCTTTTGCTCTGTTATGTTTTCATTCCTGTTTATCGGCGCCGGGGCGTTTTTACTTTATCTGCCTACCTCGCTCACCGATATGATGCTAAGGCTCGACTCATCTATAGTTTATCCATCATTGGAATTATACTTATTCTATTGGTAGGCGGACTTTACATCGGCAGCCGTCAATTGGGCTTGCTATTCAATACAGATCAATTTCACTTTAGTTATCTGCAAGGCATTCTTTTAATTGCTGTCATTTCTTGCTGCCTCATTGTTTGGGGTGGAATGTCGTCACTCGTTATAACGGAGAACATTATTTCTTTGCTCATGGTCAGTTCCCTGATTCTTGTCGGCTGGTTTACACTCAGCAGGGAAGAGATTGGCGGACTATCAGGGTTACTTCAATTAGATAGGGGATCTGCAGGACAAAATAAAATGACATTGTATTTGCCTTCCCATCACCCCGATCTGCCATGGACAGGCGTTTTCAGTGGTTTGCTGGTATTGCAGGGTTTTTTCTGGACGACCAATCAATTTGAAGTGCAGCGGGTTCTCTCTGCCCGAACCAACAGAGATGCTCAGATAGGAGCATTGCTGGCGGGCATGTTGAAACTCACCATACCTTTTTTTTCCATTGCTGCCGGAGTAGCTGCTGCCTATTTGTTCCAACATACCTGGCACCTGGAGGGAGTAAAACCGGATGATGCCTTTCTGATGTTGATGAGTAAAGTGGTGCCGCCCGGGACCGGACTATATGGTTGGATTTTAGCGGGACTGACGGCAGCAATTTTTTCCAGCATTTATTCCATGCTCAATGCTGCTTCAACATTGATCACGGTAGATGTTTACCAACAATATTTAAATAAAAATGCCAGCGACCGGCAAATGGTAAGGGCAGGGAGATGGTCTGTGGTATTACTAACGTCATTGGCTTCTCTGCTCGCTTTTCTCACATTTACACCTACTTCCAGTGGCAATTTTTTTCTGGAACTATCCAGAAATACCTCTTATCTCAAGCCGGGAATTGTAGCCATTTTCTTTTGGGGTGTGATTTCCCGTAAGATTCATCCTTCTTCTGCAGTACCCGTTCTGATCCTTTCACCGATACTTAGTATAGCGGTCGAGTTGGTATATGGGGTGGCAAGCCATTCATTTCCGACTTTACGAGAGATCTTTGGGGCTGAGTTGAATTTCATGCACCGCGTAATACTGGTTTTTATGGGATGTGTTGTGATACAGTGGTTGATTTCACGCCGCCTCAATGTTTTGAGGGGCGGACCTCCGGCAGTTAATAGTTTGGATGTGCTAACGGAGGGCATCGGATGGTGGAAGCCAATTGCATGGTTTGTTCTGATACAGGTGATCGCATGCTTGTCAGTAGTTTGGGGAATCAAATCCTCCTGGGTGGCATGGCCCGCGGCATTGGGAACTTTTCTGCTTTTTATTCCTGCGGCTATGCAACAGCCTGCACCCTCTGCAGATCTTCCGGAAGATGCAACAGGTAAAGCAGTACATCTTTTTGCAGGTCTGCTCGGCTCCGTTACTGTCTGGATTTTATATTATTTTTCTTAGCAGTCGGATACTATTTTCCAAACTTGGCAATGTTGCTGCTGAATAATTTTACAGCAATTGCCAGCAGTATAACACCAAAAAATTTCCTTACCGCCATTAGACCAGCCGGACCCAGAAACCGCTCAATTAATTTGAGTGATCGAAGAACAATGTATACTTCTACTAAGTTGATGATGATACCGGAAAGAATATACATTTCATTAAAGTTTGCCTTTAAAGACATGATGGTAGTCAAAGTTCCGCTTCCGGCAATGATAGGAAAGGCAATGGGAACAAGTGTTCCTGATTTGGCATCCTGATCACCTTTAAAGATTTCATGTCCCAGCACCATTTCCAGTCCCAATAAAAATATTACCACCGAACCACCTACTGCGAAAGAGTGAATATCGAGACCAACGATTTTTAAAAATGGTTCACCTGCCCAAAGAAAAACAATCATGAGTGCCCCTGAAAGTAGGGTGGCCTGCCAGGAGCGAATACCCCCTAGCTTTTCTTTCAATGAAATCAGCAGGGGGATGGAACCAACGATATCTATTACCGCAAACAATGTGAAGGTAATGGTCAGCAGTTCATTGAAACGAATATCCATGTTGAGTAGGTTGAAGTGTGAGCTATTCAAAGGTAACAAGAACTATCGGTCTGTTGACTTCCCTGAATCAGCCCCACGCCAAACTTTTATTCAGTTGACCCATTTCATTGGGGGAACTATATTATATTTAGTCCTTCATAATCCTTTTTTACTATGTCTTCCAAGCAGCAATTGAATCTTTTTAGCTTTACCATGATCGTGGTGGGGTTGGTGATTGGCATGGGAATCTTTCGTTCAGCAGCAACAAGTGCGAGCTATGCCATAACACCGGCTGTTTACTTTACTGCCTGGATATTGGGGGGATTCATCGCTTTGTGCGGAGCACTTACTTATGCTGAAATTGGCAGCCGTTATCCAGTTACCGGCGGCTATTATAAGATTTTTTCCTATGCTTATCATCCCAGTATAGCATTTGCTGTGAATTGTATTATTCTCATCAGCAATGCAGCCAGTTTAAGTGCTGTCGCTTTAATTGGGAGTGGCTATATTACTCGCTTGATTCCCGGAGTTGCCTGGACTGATATGCACAAGGCATTGATCAGCTGTGCAGCCATCTTGTTTTTTTATCTCGTGAATCTGCGTGGGTTGACCATTAGTTCCAGGGCTCAAAATATTTTAATGATCATTAAAATAGGTATGATTGCGGTACTCATCCTGGCGTTGTTTCTGCCACATCCTCCTGCCAATGCAGCAATTGTTGCAGAGGCGAATACGGCAGGAGCGGAGTCTGATTGGCTGATGTGGGTGAAAAGTCTTGGTACCAGTCTGATTGCTGTTTGTTTTACTTATGGTGGTTACCAGCAAACCATCAATTTTGGCAGCGAGGTCAGTCAACCTGCCAGAAATATTCCACGTGGTATTTTTATTGGAATTGGCATCATAATCACACTCTATCTCCTCGCCAATTTCAGCTATTACCATATTGTTGGCTTTCAGCAAATGAAGGGTGAAAAAGAGATTGCTTACGTTCTGATACAGACAATTTTTGGAAAGAAGGGAGCAGATATTTTTTCATTATTCCTTTTCTTCGGGGTACTGGCTTATGTGAATGCATTGCTTATGAGTAACCCCCGTGTGATGTTTGCCATGAGCGAGGAGGGGGTATTGCCAGGGATTTTTTCCAAAAAGTCATCCAAAAATGAAGTACTGGTAGCATCACTCACAGTTTTTGCAGCTATTTGCATTGTCATTCTTTTCTTCGCTCAGACTTTTGAGAAGATTCTCAATTTCACCATGTTCCTCGACTGTTTTGGCATGGTCGCCTCCAGTGCTACTATTTTTATTCTCCGAAAGAGGACTGCCCATCTCGATGGGACGGGTATTTTCAAGATGAAGCTCTTTCCATTACTCCCTTTGTTATTCATGGCTGCTTATTGTTTTTTGGGGGTCAGTATTTTTTTACAAACACCCAATACAGCCCTATTAGGATTAGCCGTATTGGCTGCTTTTATGGTCATCTATTTTATTTTCCGCCGAAGGAACCCAGAGAGTGTATAATAGGGATCGCCAGCCGTTCAACATGGCCCGATAACCTTTCATAACAGATATGGGAACATTGTACGCCCAAACTTTCCGCTGGTAGATGTTTTTGTAGCGGGTGGGAACCAATCGGTTACCTTTGTTGTATGAGACCGATAATCATTTGTTGTTGCCTTTTGGCCGTAACCTTTGTAAAGGCCCAGACATCTGAGCTCTGGGATTTAAAACAGTGCATCGATTATGCCGTTGCACACAATATCTCCATCAAGCAGGCGGATGTCAGTGCCCGCATAGCACAATTACAGGCAGATCAGGCTAAATATAACTTACTGCCGAACGTATCTGCCAATACCGGAACGGGTATGCGTTTTGGACGATCCATTGACCCTACCACCAACTCATTCGCTACTACCCAGTTTCTTTTCCAGAATTTCGGAGTGAATGTGGGTATGCAAGTATATAATTATGGTCGTCTGAAGAATACAGAACAGGCCGCTATTTTCAGTGCCAAAGCAGCCTTGCAGGATGTGGAAAGAGCAGCTTATGATATTTCAATGAATGTGGCTACCTTTTATCTTCAGATATTGGCTGCCCGTGAACAAACCAATATCACCAAAGTACAGATCAGCCAGAGTCTGGCACAATTAGATATCACCCGCAAGCGGGTGGAAGCGGGAGTATTACCCGAATTAAGTCTGGCGGAAATTGAAGCACAACTGGCTGCCGATAGCAGCAATTATTTCAATGCACTGGCTTCGGAACAACAAAACCTCCTCAACATGAAGGGTTTGCTGAGCCTGGATCCCGCTACCCCCTTCAATGTGGTTACTCCACCGGTAGATAAGATTCCTCTGGAGTCTTTCGCAGACCTGCAACCGGAACTTGTTTATCAAACGGGCTTATCCAATCAACCTCAGCAAAAAGCCAATGCCCTGCGTCTTCAGGCAGCACAGAAAAATGTGCTGGTTTCAAAAGCACTGGCTTATCCGACCCTGACAGTTGGGGGTAACATCAATACCAACTTTTCCAATGCAGTAAAATACGTAAGTGGGGTTACATTTAGCGGGTACAATCCGGTAACAGGCTTCGATCCCATCGTGGCGATAGGTGGCACCAACTATTTTGTACAAAACCCGAATTTCAAGGCTATTCAATCTACCCGTTCTTTCGGTCAAATGTGGAGTGGTTGGGGCTCACAAATCGATCGCAACCTGGGTCAGAATCTGGTGCTCAATCTCAGCATTCCCATATTCAACAATAACCAGGCTAAAACTTCTGTGAAGCAATCTCAATTCAATGTAAAGCAAGCTGAGTTGCAAAAAGAGGCTGCCGACCTAAAACTGAAACAAGATATTTATCTGGCATACACCAATGCGGTTACTTCTTTGCAGCGATTCAATGCCAGTAAGAAAAGTGTAGAAACTGCTCAAAAGGCATATGACTATTCATTGAAGCGCTATGAGATTGGTTTGCTGGGGTCACTCGACCTGATCACGAACCAAAATAGTCTGCTGCGTGCCAAATTGCAACTTCTTTCCAATCAGTTTGATTACGTTTTTCGCATGAAGTTGCTTGAATTGTACAAAGGACAGGGAATTAAATTATAGACCAATACTACTTAGAGGTAAAAAATAAGATATGAAAAAGAAAATCATCTGGATCATTGCGATTTTGATAATAGCAATCGTAGCTCTCGTCATTGCCAAGAAAAAAGGATGGATAGGCAAAGAAGAAGGAACAAAAGTAACTGCTGAAAAAGCTGAACAGCGTACTATCATTGAAACTGTCAATGCCAGTGGTAAAGTTTATCCCGAAATCGAAGTAAAGGTTAGTCCGGATGTTAGCGGAGAGATTGTAGACCTCAATGTGAATGAGGGCGATAGTGTAGTTAAAGGACAAATTCTTGCCAGGATATATGCTGACATCTATATGAGTCAGCGCGACCAGGTGATGGCAGGAGTTAATCAATCCAGGGCACAGTTGGCCAATTCCCAGGCAAGCATTGCCGGATTAAAAGCGCAGGTAGATAACCTCAAGGTTATTTTTGAGCGTCAGAAAAAATTATTGTCCGAGAAAGTCATTTCAAGAGCAGAATATGAACAGGCAGAACAAAACTTGTTGACGGCCACTGCTAATTACAATGCAGCCCGGGAAGGAATTAAGAGCAGCGAGGCTTCTATCCAGAGTGCATTGGCTCAATTGCAGCGCGCTGATAAAGACATTTCCAGAACAGTGATCACTGCACCTATGAGTGGAATCATTAGTCTGATGAATGTGAAAAAAGGAGAGCGGGTAGCCGGCAACAGCTTTAATATTGGTACAGAAATGATGCGCGTTGCTGATATGCGCAGCATAGAAGTACGGGTGGATGTTGGTGAAAATGATATCCCCAAAGTGAAACTGGGTGATACCGCCTTGATTGAAGTAGATGCCTATTCAGGAAGAAAGTTCAAAGGTCTTGTCTATAAAATTGCCAATCCAAGTACCACATTGGGCGGTGCTGCAGCGAACACGGAAGTTACCAGTTACAAAGTTCATATTCGACTCCTTCCCGGTAGTTACAGTGATTTGATGAAATCATCCGGAGGATTCCCTTTCAGACCGGGTATGAACGCCAGTGCTGATATTCAGACACAGACACGTTCGAATGTATTGTCTGTTCCCCTGAATGCAGTAACTCCCCGTGACAAAAATGCTGATAAGACTGATAAGACAAAAACAGCAGAAAATGGAATGGCAGAAGCAAAAAAATCTATTGCCGATGATGACATGGATCTGGTGGTATTTGTATTACAACCCAATCAGCGAGTAAAACAGGTGAAAGTAAAAACAGCCATTCAAGACCTCAATTACATAGAAATACTGAGTGGAATTAAATCCGGCGATCAGGTAATAACCGGACCCTATTCTGTAGTGAGCAAGACTTTGAAAGACAGCTCCTTGGTAAAAGTGGTGGCAAAGGAACAATTGTTTGAGGAAAAGAAAAGCCAATAAGATTCCTGATTCCGTTCGTATGTTTGCAATCAATAGTTGGTTGCATGAGAATAGGAATCATTGGTAGCGGAAGTTGGCCAACGGCCTTAGCCAAAGTGCTGACTGATAACGGACATTCCATTAACTGGTGGATGCATGATCCTGCTATCATTCACCAATTCAGGAAGAGGGGGCATCATCCTACCTACTTGTCTGCTATTCAATTTGATCTATCAAAAATCATCTTTTTTGAAGACCTGAGAAGCATAGTTCAGTCCTCTGATTGCCTGCTTGTTGTGGTGCCTGCTGCCTTTTTGCAAAATGTATTGGCTGTTTTGCCAACAGATATTTTCAAAGGAAAGAAAATCGTTTCTGCCGTAAAAGGTATTTTGCCGGAAACGAATGAATTGCTGAACCAGTATCTGGAGCGCGTATTTTCAGTGGCCCCGGAAAATTATTTTACTCTGCTGGGACCCAGTCATGCAGAAGAAATTGCAGCTGAAAAACTCACTTATCTCACTTTCTCGGGAGTTGACGTGGAACAAGCGGGTATAATTGCCGGTTTTTTTCAAAATGATTTTGTTCAGACACGCACCAACGACGATATATGGGGAGTGCAGTATGCGGCTGTACTCAAAAATATTTATGCTTTGGGTGCTGGAATTGTTCACGGGTTGGAATACGGGGACAATTTTTTAAGTGTATTTATTTCCAACGGCACACGAGAGCTCGTTAATTTTCTCCGAACAATCTGTCAGGAAGACAAATCATTAGATCAGCCACGCCGCACTTATGCTTCCTCTGTGTATTTGGGTGATTTGCTGGTTACCTGTTATTCCCTGCATAGCAGAAACAGGACATTCGGCAATATGATCGGAAAGGGTTATTCTGTGACTGCCGCAAGATTGGAACTCAACATGGTGGCAGAAGGATATTATGCTGCGAGGTGCATTCATGCCATCAGCCGCGAAATAAACTGTCCTATGCCGATTGCGGATACCATCTATGAGATACTTTTCCACCAATTATCAGCTGCAGAAGGAATACGTCGGATTGAAAGTACACTCATCTAAATGTTTCAAGGGACCCTGAAAAAATCAGCAGCTATCTGGTCGGCCAATAATTTTCCTTCTCTTGTCAAGCGCAAATGATTGTCATGTAATTGAATTATTCGGCGTTCCTGATGACTGCCGGCATCCTTCAGTAGTTGGTCAGCTTCATTTTTCCCCCAACGTTCTTCCACTTCTCTGATATTAATTCCCTCCATTGTTCTTAGTGAGATCATGATGAATTCATTCCAATGTTCAGCAGGAGATAATTTTTCCGTTGTCAATGGTAAATTGTTTTCTTCAATGGATGTTCGGTATAGGGTGTTGTTTTTTACATTCCACATACGCTCCTCTCCATTATACGAGTGAGCAGAAGGACCTATTCCCAGATAGGGGATGCGTTTCCAGTAAGCGCTGTTGTGGCGGCTTCTTTTTCCGGGAAGAGAGAAATTGGATATCTCATAATGTTCATATCCTCCCAACTCCAGCTGTTCCATCAGCAGTAAAAACATACGTGCCTGTTGGTCACTATCTATTTGTAAGGTTTTTCCGCTTTCGATCATGTGCCAGAGGGCAGTTTTCGGCTCCGGGGTCAATGCATAACAGGAGAGATGGGGAATTCCGAATTGAAGCGCAGTTTGTATTTCTTCCCTCCACGCTTCAAGGGTTTGTTCGGGCATTCCAAAGATGAGGTCAATGCTAATGTTGTCAAAGCCAGCTTCCTGTAAGTCTTTAATGGCCTGAACTGATTGTTCAGCGTGGTGAGCACGGTTCATCCATTGCAGCCATTCATTTCGAAACGACTGTACACCCAGACTGATTCTGTTGATACCTGCTTTTTTCCAGGCAATGGCGCTATCCGGACTCACATCATCGGGATTTGCTTCCAGGGTTATTTCCGGATCCCGGCTAATCGAAAACTGCTGTTGGATGGTGAGCAACAGATTGGCAATGGTTTCAGCAGACAGCAGGGAGGGTGTTCCACCACCGAAATAAATCGAGCTCAGAGGAACCGATAAAAAATCCTTGCGCAATATGATTTCCCGGTGCATGGCCGCAATGACCGCTTCCTCCTGTTGGCGAGAAGTAGAAAAATGAAAGTCACAGTAGTGACAGGCTTTTTTACAAAATGGAATATGAAGATAGATGCCTGCCATGATAAGAGTTACAAAAATAAGTCTATTACTGCTGACCGGTGTTAGCATTATCTATATCATACTATTTGTAGATTTGTGCCCATGATAATGCGGGCCTTTTTATTGGCAGTAGTCGGCGCGATATTCTTTCCCGCAGTATTAGTGGGACAAGACTCCGCTAAAAATTCAGCTCCCGGGAGGCAGGGAAAGCCTGCAGATAGAGCACCGGCATTGCAGATAAACCGCAGCGGGCTTCCTCCACTTATCGATTCACTGGAGAAAGATAGTTCCGGCAAACAACTTGCTGTTCGTCTTACAGGCGATTCAGTCGTGGCAATGGAAGCTGCCGGGAAGAGTGATAGCAATCGATATAGCAAGTTGCTAGACAATCCATTGCTACCGATGGGTAGCCCACCCCGGGATGGATTGATTGCTTTCAGGGAAAGAGCCCGTAAAGACTTGCTGTTTTATCTGGTTACGGGCATCTTGTTGTTGCTGGCGGTTATCCGCATTGGTTTCCCGTCCTATTTCTCCCGGTTGTTCCAGTATTTTTTTCAGACCTCTATGCGGCAACGCCAGACCAGAGATCGGTTGTTACAAGAACAATTGGCTGCAATTGGACTCAATCTCTTATTTTTTATTGTCATGGGAACCTTTGTTACCCTGCTTGCTTTGTCAAAAGGTTGGTTCGTTGGAAATTTTTGGATACTCTGGTCTGCCTCAACCGGATTCCTTAGCCTGATTTACGGGGGAAAATATATTTTTCTTCAATTGACGGGTTGGGTATTCAATAGCGGGGAAGCCATGCGCTCTTACATTTTTGTTGTTTATCTGGTCAATAAGATAATGGCGATTCTGTTTTTACCTTTATTGGTAC
>DAIMYK010000037.1:0-10334 GCA_036734525.1 Sediminibacterium sp.
GCCGTTGACCCTCATGACTCACTTCACTTGGCATGGGTAATTCTATGATATTGAGTGATCTTCCATCTGCTAATTTCATTTTTTCCAATTGGCGGAGATTATGCTGCAGGAGTGAATAATTCTCATCATTTGCATCATGCTCAACTACGGTCAACACAGTGTCTTCGTTGACAAAACGTACTGTATCATCTATATGACCGTCGGTATCATCTCCGACAATTCCTTCATCTACCCATAATATCTGGTGAACGCCATAAAAATCACGTAGGTATTGCTCAATTTGTTCCTGGTTGAGATGTGGGTTTCGGTTGGGATTCAACAAACAAGCGGTAGATGTGATCAGTGTGCCTTTGCCATTGAACTCGACTGAACCACCTTCCATCACGATACCAGGATGATAAACCGGCAGTTGAAAATGATGGGCGATAGAAGTAGGTATCACATCATCTAAATCGTAGGGTGGGTATTTATTGCCCCATGCATTATATCCCCAATCTACCACAACTTTTTTTTGTTGAGCAGATGGATTGATCAGAAAAGCAGGACCATGATCGCGGCACCAGGCATCATTCGTAGGGTGAAAGAAGAATTCAATGTTAGCCATATTTACATCTGCAGCTTCCAGATGTCTGATAGCAAAATCACGCATGGAAGCATCAGCAACATTGATACGCACTTTCTCACCTTTGGTCAAACATGCGATAAATTGACTGTAGGGTTGAAAAATCGTTTCTATTTTTCCGGGCCAACTGGCTTCTTTATGGGGCCAGCTTAACCAGGTAGCTTCATGCGGATGAAATTCAGCAGGAAAAAAATAGCCTGCAGCTGCGGGGGTAGATGGAAAAGAACTCATTTTTTTTTAACGTACTACAGGTGGAACAAAATCAAAAACCAGTCTACAAAATACTTTTACACCGGCATCCAGTTTACTGTCATCTAACATGAAATCTGGAGTATGATGTGGATATGCTTCCTTGGCAGACCATGCGGGGTTGCGGGCACCAAGAAACATAAAGAAGGAAGGAGCCCGTGTACCATAAAAGGAAAAATCCTCCGCACCGGTTTCCCAATTGATTTCCATTACATTCTCATCACCCAATGCTTTTTTTAGTGATGGCAGTGAACGGGAAACCAATGCTGGCTCATTATAGGTCACCAGGGTTTTGGTATCAATGTTGACATCAGCAGTTGCACCATAAGCGGAAGCGGTTTGTTGTGCTACCCGTTTGATTCTTTCATGCACATCTTTTTGCATGGCAGGATCAAGGGTTCTGATGGTACCTTCCAACACTGATTCCTCAGGGATGATATTGGGCCTTACACCACTATTAATCTTTCCTACTGTAATAACAGCGGGCGCCTTGGTAAGGTCTGTTTGCCTGCTTACGATGGATTGGAGGTTTTGTATGATCGCAGCACTAACCACAATCGGATCTATTCCCTTCCAGGGATTCGCACCATGGGTTTGCTTGCCTTTTACCTTTATCGTGAACCAATCGGAAGAGGCCATGAAACCACCCGATTTATACCCCAGTTTTCCTGCTTCCATTTCTGATTTGATGTGAATCCCAAAAACAGCATCCATTTTCGGGTTATCCATGAGGCCTTCTTTGATCATGAGTGGAGCACCGCCTTCCTCAGTGCCGGGAGGACCTTCCTCTGCGGGCTGAAAGATAAATACAACTGTTCCGGGTACATCTTTCTTCATCTGCGATAAAACCTTGGCAGTTCCCAATAACATCGCAATGTGGGTATCATGTCCGCAGGCATGCATTACCCCCACTGTTTGTCCGTTGTATTCAGCTGTAGCTTTTGACCGATAGGGGAGGTCATTCCTTTCAGTTACCGGCAGTGCATCTATATCTGCTCTTAATCCAACCACACCGCCTGGCTTACCACCCTTTAAAATTCCAACAACTCCTGTTCCTGCCATGCGCCGGGTTTCGATGCCAAATTCTTTCATATAAGCCTCGATCTTTTCCGCAGTTTTATATTCCCGGTTAGAAAGTTCCGGATATTGGTGAAAATAGCGCCGCATTTCAATTACCTGAGGAGCTATGCCCTGAATATTCTTTTGTAACTGTTCGGAAATGTTTTGTGCATCCAATCGAACAACCAATAATAACAGGAGTGGTAAAAATTTATTCATAAAATGATGACTTTGAATTTAAAGATACAGTAAGATATTACTCCCGGATTGTTTATCCCCGGTATTCTCCAAATACTTTCCTCAATTCTCCGGCAATTTCACCCAAGGTACAGTTGTTTTCAACTGCCCTGATTACTTCCGGCATGAGATTACCTGATCCTATAGCTGCCTGGTGTATTTTTTTCAGACAGTCCTCTGCCACGGCAGCATCACGTTTTGCGCGAATATCCTGCAGCCGTTGTGTTTGTACTTCGCGGATTGAATCATCGATCACAAAGCCGGGTATAGGTGTTTCTTTATCTGCCAGGAATTGATTGACGCCAACAATTATCTTCTCCCCGGATTCGATTTTTTTCTGGTATTGATAGGCGCTGCTACTGATGGCATCCTGCATGTATCCTTGTTCGATGGCTGCTACACTTCCACCCATACCATCAATGGTTTCGATCAGTTCATTGGCTTTGCGTTCGATTTCATCGGTGAGCCATTCCACGTAATAACTTCCTGCCAGTGGGTCGGCAGTATCGGCAACACCGCTTTCATATGCAACAATCTGTTGTGTTCTCAGTGCAATTCTTGCAGCTTCCTCAGTTGGAAGACTCAATGCTTCATCGTATCCGTTGGTATGCAGACTTTGCGTTCCCCCCAGTACCGCAGCCAGTGTCTGAATCGTTACCCTGCTAATATTATTGAGGGGTTGCTGGGCTGTTAAAGTAGCACCGCCGGTCTGTGAATGAAAACGCAACATCAATGCTTTGGGGTCTTTCGCACCGAGCGAATGCATCATCTTTGCCCACATTCTGCGGGCAGCCCTGAACTTAGCCACTTCCTCAAAGAGATTGTTATGAGAATTAAAAAAGAAACTAAGTCTTTTTCCAAATACATCTATGTTCAACCCTTTCTCCAGCGCTGCTTTCACGTAGGCCTTCCCATTGCTCAGTGTGAATGCCACTTCCTGAACTGCTGTGGAACCGGCTTCACGAATGTGATATCCTGAAATTGATATGGTATTCCACTTGGGTAATTCACGGCTGCACCATTCGAATACATCTGTAATGATGCGCATGGATGGTTGAGGTGGATAAATATAAGTACCGCGGGCAGCATATTCTTTAAGAATATCATTTTGTATGGTACCATTGATTTTAGACAAATCGGCACCCTGTTTTTTAGCCAATGCGACATACAAAGCCAACAGAATGAAACCGGTTGCATTGATGGTCATCGAGGTACTGACCTTCTCTAATTCAATGC
Source organism: Sediminibacterium sp. (assembly GCA_036734525.1). GTDB lineage: Bacteria > Bacteroidota > Bacteroidia > Chitinophagales > Chitinophagaceae > Sediminibacterium. The sequence goes on from DAIMYK010000037.1 coordinate 3,404, forward strand.
CCTCAAAAAGTCGTTCCATATCTGCTAAACTATCAATCGCAACACCTACTTTACCAACTTCCCCTTCAGAGAGAGGGTGGTCAGAATCATATCCGATCTGGGTAGGCAAATCAAAGGCGACACTCACTCCGGTGACACCTTGTGAAAGCAAGTAATGATAGCGCCTGTTACTTTCTTCTGCGGTAGAGAAACCAGCGTATTGTCGCATGGTCCAGCCTTTGCCCCGATACATATCGGCCTGTACTCCTCTGGTATAAGGAAATTGCCCGGGTAATTCAAAAGGCACCTGTGTACAATGACCAGGCAAATCATCCGGCGAAAAAACAGTTAGAATTGAAATGCCGCTATCGGTTTACCTGTTGTCCAAGATGATTGAGACGATTGTACAATAAAAATTTTCTGAAAAATTTACATCAATTTACGGGCTTCATGACTAAGCGCTTCGCTGACCAGTTCATGCAAACTACCCTTTTCGTCGTTCATACAAAAGTGAAGAATGGAACGACTCAGATCAAGGGCAGTAGCACCCGGTGGCAGTGCTTGTGCAACCTGGTTGATGATGAGCATATTTTTTTCCTTCAGTTTTTTTACTGCCTGCCAGGATTCAGGAGTAACATAGATCTGTTGAGTAATGTTATAATCTAATTCATCACGAATATTCTTGAGCAGACTCAATTGATAATTGGCAGCAGTGTTGCCATCATGAGGAAAACGGGCGATAAGATTGGGAAGAGCGATGCGATCAGCCAGCAGGGTAAGGCGTTCATAGGCCTGGAGCTGTAATTTTTTTGATTCACTGCGGTCACCATTGATCGGCTGGCTCTCGACGGAGGAGGAAGTTGGTTTTCTATTGGAGTACCAATAAAAAATCAATCCGGCAACAATTGCCACAGTAAAACCCACCAAAATTTCAAACAATTTTTCGTTAGATGACATGAATAAAATGACTTTTCACGAAGTTACACAATGATGAGAATACTTTGGTAGGGGAGTTGCCTCCGTATTGCTTATTTAGCCTGCACAATTCATCAATACCGATCTCATCTGCCTTATTTCATCGGCATTTGCGAGGGTTTTACCGGCATCTTCTTTGAATTCCGGAGAAATGAATTGCATTTCCGATGGGGCAGTGAAGCGGGCTGACGAATGATACTCCCGAGCCCCTGTCTGTCGGTATAAATCAGCAAGGTTGCTGCTCCTGACTCCACTACCCGGCATAATAATTATACGATCACCTGCCTGTCGCACCAATTGACCAATCAGTTCATGACCCTCGGGTGCCGTGGGCTTGCAACCACTGGTTAGAATGCGCGAACATCCACATTTGATAATTTGTTCCAGTGCCAATTCGGGGTGAGCCACCCGGTCAAAAGCTCTGTGAAAAGTTACCTGCATGGGATAGGCAGCATCAATGGCCTTCTCGAGTTGTTGTACATCGATTGTTGCTGCTGCTGTAAGTGATCCTGTAACAATTCCCGGAAAGCCCATTTCCTTGCAGATTCGAATGTCTTGTAAAACGATATTCCATTCTTCTTCACTGTAGAGAAAATCTCAGCCACGAGGGCGAATGATGGGAAAAAAGGGTATATTAAAGTTTTCTCAGATTTGTCGCAAATACCCATAAGTGGGGGTTGTTCCCCCATCCAGTGGGTTTTCGCACAACTCTATCCGATCAGCTCCTGCCTCTTCAGCAATGCGGGCGCCATGATAACTAAATACAGCCACTTCCAGCAGTGGGGTAGAGGAGATAGTATGATTGTGCATCAGGTTAAAATGTATTTTCCATCGACCAGAAAATTACGGTCATCGGCATAACAAACCGCAAAGTTAAATCCTTTTTGCAGGCAATAACCACCGTATTCTCCCTGCTTATTGATCGCAATAAAGCCAATTTGAATTTCTTTACACTTGGCAGCTCCCTTTACGCTTACAATTCTCTCTACTGCTGCCTTACAGGCATTTTCCGGATTCATTCCGTTGCGCATGTTTTCAACTACCAGATGTGAACCGCAAATTCGGATGATGTCCTCACCCTGACCCGTTGCGGTGGCTGCACCGATTTCATTGTCCACAAACAATCCTGCTCCAATGATGGGCGAATCTCCCAAACGACCCCTCATTTTAAAACCCATACCACTGGTGGTACAACTGCCACTCAGATTCCCACGAGCATCAATAGCGATCATACCAATAGTGTCGTGATTCCAATCGCCATTCGGTAGTCGCTGTGGCACATTAGTTGCCATTGGTATGCCACTGCGTTCAATATTAATCACCGGTTTGTATTCACTTTTTTTGAGCCAGTTGCGATAGGTCCTCTCAGCATCGTCCGAAAGTTTTCCCGACTCCAGGGGGAAACCTTCTGCAATGGCAAATTGTTGGGCACCGGATCCAACGAGCATAACGTGGCGTGTTTTATCCAATACTAGTGGGGACACTGAAATGGGAAGTTTGATCCTTTCCAAAAATGCCACACTGCCACAATTGGCATGTTCATCCATGATACACGCATCCAGTGTAACATATCCATCGCGGTCCGGATTGGCTCCAAGACCCACACAACAATTTTGTGATGCCTCTGTAACCATTACGCCTTTTTCAACAGCATCCAGCGCCCTGCCACCGGAACGCAATATCTGCCAGGCGGCAGCATTGGCAGCAATACCGGCATCCCAGGTGGAAATAACAAGAGGCCTGTTTCCGGAACTTGGCTTTTTGCTGAATCCTTTCCAGGATATAGCGGGAATTCCCAAGGCACCCCACTGAATAAATTGACGACGATGCATAGTTGAAAAATATTGAATGTTTAATCTAACTTAAAGTTAAGCTAAATGGAAAGATTGCCCTCAATTTTACTACAGGTGAAATAGCAGGTACGTACATTTGTTTTACTATGGAAAATACTACCCCTCATGAGATCTCTGCAGCATATGGATGGACCAATCCATCATTCATTCCGATTGTTGCCGGACTGATCAACAGGACATGGAAAGTGAAAGAAGCCGGGGGCACCTGGCTTTTGCAGCAAATCAATACGGATGTTTTTACAGAACCGGAAAAAATTGATGACAATCTTCGCCAGCTGGCGCAGTATTTATCCATTCATGAGCCTGATTACCTATTTACTGCTCTTGTACCGGATCTTTCAGGGAACACCCTTTTGCGTTTACAGGAACAAAGTTATCGGGTATTCCCCTGGATAGAAGGAACGCACACGGTGAATGCAGTGAATGATCCAGGTATTGCCGAAACTGCAGCAGCATGTTTTGGAGATTTCACTTACCGGCTTCGGTCTTTCCCGGCAAAAAATCTTCAGGAGACCTTATCGGGTTTTCATGATCTGGCTTGGAGGTATTATCAAATGGAAACTGCGGTGAATGAGGGCGATGTTCACCGGATATATGAAACAAGAGAATTGATCGAAATACTCAAGTCACTGAAAAAATTAGTCCTTCAAAATGAACGTTTCATTCTGAATCCTGAAGTGAAATTGAGAGTCATCCATCATGACACTAAGATTTCGAATGTTTTGCTTGATGAACAGAACAGGGCTGTAGCCGTGATAGATTTAGATACTGTTATGCCGGGATATTTTACGAGTGATGTCGGTGATATGTTTCGAACCTATGTTTGTCCGGTAACCGAAGAAGAAGCCAATCTGGACCTGATTCAGGTTCGCAAGGGGCATGTGGAAGCGATCGTAAAAGGTTACCTGCAGTCGATGGGCAACGAATTATCGGGCATCGAAAAAGATCATATCTTTTTCGGAGGCGAGATCATCATCTACATGCAGGCACTTCGCTTTTTAACTGATTATCTGGAGCGGGATGTTTATTATGGTAGCAGTTATGAAGGACAAAACAGGGTGCGGGCAGAAAATCAAATCAGGTTGCTGCAGTTGTTCAGGGAAAGCTTACGCTAAAGCAGGTATATCAGCTGCTTTTGACAGAGTTGCATTTTCCTGCAATTGCCGATAAACACCATCCCACAATCGAATTCTTTTCTGCAGGCACTGAATAACTGCTGCTTCCGCTTCCTTCCATTTCACGGGATCCTCACCACACAAGCGGCTGGTCATGTCAAGGGCAAGCTGACTGTGGTGATCACCATCTACTTCAATGTGTCTTTCCAGGTAGTAGCGGAAAATTGCAATTGATTCGGGTTGCTGGTGGTGTAAATCATTTACAAGTGCATAGAACATATCTGGTATCAGATCTTCCCTTCCAAAAGTAAATATGGCTGATTGCAGGTGCAATTGTCCCGATTGAATGACATCGAAAGTGTATTGAACAAATTCTGCTGCCTCGGGCGGGGTACCTGAATTTTCTAAGGATGACAAAAGATTTCCTGATTTTTGTAATCGATTGATAAAATCGTGGATGGGCTCAGTATCGGCACCACATTGCCGCATAGCATCCAGGTAGAGTTCGAAATGACTTTTTCTGTTCCCCTCCATATCTACATCAGATTCTTCTCCTACAACAATCTCATTGATCAGGAAACGGGTATTGGCATCTCCTTTTGGAAACCAGGGCACGGAAGTACAGGTCAGACCATTTTGCAATGATTTCAGTAGTGACATGAAATCCCATACCGCATACACATGAAATTGCATGAAGACTTTCAAATCATCCGGGTGCTGAAGCAGGGAATATACAGGATGCCTGGTAATGGCTTTTTTCAGGGGCTCGATTGCCTTCAATAGATCAGAAAGATGGGGTTGCTGGCTATATTTTTCCATAGAGCGGTGTTTTGTATTTTACACCGCTTGAAAACAAGGCTTGTGACAATTTGTTCAGTAAGACATTGTTAATAGTCCGTTCCCATACAAAAATCTGCTTTCCTATTTTTCCATTTGCCTCGCGTAAAATCGGGAATATATTGCAGTTGACCTCCTTCAGCAATGGATTTTTCTGAAAGGGGCGTGATGGCATACGAGGTAGCCATATCATAGACATCAATAGGGAAGGGGGCTTGGCGTTTGATGCACTCGACAAAAGCATTGTCCACAAAAAAGTCCATACCACCATGTCCGGCACCTACGGCCTGACTTTCGAATTTCTTCCACAAGGGGTGATCATATTCCCGCAACATTTTTTCCGGGTTTTCCCAGGCATGGGACTTAGGGCTCTTTCCTTCTATATAAAGTAGTCCGGCACTGAATTGACCGGCATGCTGGTCTTGCCAGATGCCTTCCGTTCCCTGTACCCTGAAGCCCAGGTTATAGGGTCGGGGTGAATTGGTGTCATGGGTGAGTACGATGGTTTCTCCGTTGGCTGTTTGTATTTGTGTGGTGACAATATCACCGAGTTTAAAGTTAACAGAGGCATTTGGATGATTAGGACCCCCCTTGGGGTGTTTAACGATGTATTGATGAAGTCCGCGGGCTTTGGTAGCGACTGAAGAAAGGCGGGTAAGCAGATTACCCCGATTAACATCTATCATCATGGCAACCGGGCCCAGTCCATGAGTAGGGTAGAGGTCTCCATTGCGGTTCACTGAATGTTGGGTTCTCCAGCGTGCTTCACTATATCCCTTTTCGCCGAATTCAGCACCCGAGTTGTAGGGTGAAACGCCATCGTTGAATTTGACTCCACGTAAGTCATGCTCGTAACCTCCCTGTAAATGCAGCAACTCACCGAACAAACCTTGACGAACCATATTAAAAACTGCAAGAATATCGCGCCGATAGCAAACATACTCCAGTGCCATAACAGGGATACCGTATTTTTCACTGGCATTGACCAAGTCCCAACAATCCTGCAATTGAATAGCGCCGCATACTTCCACACCGGGTATTTTACCGGATTGAATGCTGTCTATTGCCTGAGGAATGTGCCACTCCCAGGGGGTTGCAATAATGACTGCATCGACATCACTTCGCTTCAGCAAGTTTTTATAATCATAATTACCTTTTGGATAGGTAGCAGGCTCGGCTTTGCCAGCTTTTTTTATAAGTGCCAATGCATCTGCCAACATGCGTGTATCAGGATCTGCCAATGCAACAATATCAACATCGGATCGCTCCAGCATCATATCAATGTGGTTTTGTCCACGCATTCCTGTTCCGATTATACCGATGCGTACACGATCTTTTTGAGTGGCGGCAAAAGCACGGATGCCCGACAAAGAATAAGCCCCTGCAATGGATGCCATGCCGGTCTGGCGAATGAATTTTCTTCTGTTCATGGGTAATGGAGTAAGTGACGATAAAGATATATGAGTACAGGCAATGAAGGTGAATTATTATCCCAACAATGCGGTGACAACCTGTTTCATTTCATCCTCAGTACCGATACTTAAGCGAAGCCAGGTGCTGTTTTTCTCGAAGCTGCGGGCTCCGACGATACCTGCAGCCTGCAAGGTTGCGGGAACATCTTTTTGAATAGCAGCAGCGTCAAAATAAACAAAACTCGTGTAGGAACGAATATAGGGGACGTTGAGTTTTTCTAATCCACGGTAAAAAATATCTTTTGCCTTGATATTGGCAGATTTACAAAATGCAACAAATTCTTTGTCTTGCAGGGCAGCCATTCCTCCTTGCATGGAAACATAAGAAGGTCCGGCATTGGCCCATGCCTGCAGTTGCATGAGTTGTTGAATATTGGAAGCTGCGCTTACGGCATATCCCAATCTGGCACCGGCCATGCCGTATACTTTTGAAAAAGTTTTGGCTATAATGAGATTGGGAAATTCGTTGACCAGGTGAAGCATAGACGGACTATCATAATAATCTGTGTAGGCCTCATCCAGAAGAAGAATACAGTTGGAGGGGATTTTTTTAATGAAGGCTTCGAGTTCTGTCGCAGAGGAAACTGTACCGGTGGGGTTGTTCGGGTTACATAAATAGACCATGCGCGTTTCAGCAGTGATTGCTGCCATTAGCGCGGAAAGAACAATTTAATTATTGATATTTACTGAAACCAAGTTC
>DAIMYK010000038.1:0-8075 GCA_036734525.1 Sediminibacterium sp.
GAAAAGAAAAAACAGATTCCCTTTTTCTGCGCCAACAATTTTTTCTGCAGGTGATTCCCGATTCTGCTCTCTTGGCAGAAACCTTATCCAGAAATACTTTTGAGAATGCCATACATACGCGGCATCTGATTGATAGCTTACAACTTAAAGGTCCGTTTCTGTTGATCACATCAGCCCTTCACATGCCCAGGGCAAAAAAAGTTTTTACAAAAGCCGGCATCTCATTCATTCCCTACCCCTGTGATTATAAAGTCTATCCACAGGCACCGGATTTCAAAAACTCCATTTATCCGGAAATTTCTTACATGGATGCCTGGGAAGATCTGATCAAAGAATGGGTGGGAACGCTTTTCTATTCACTAACGGGAAAAGTTTAAATTGCAGATAGATTAATGAATACATGATGACTGACCGCCTGCAACAATTTAGAAAAGATGGATTTCTTATTTTGGAAAATCTGGCAGAGGCTTCTGCCTGCGATGAACTGATAGCAAGAACCAGAGACTTATCCCTTGGGTATGATATGGAAGGTCATCGCAGTATTTTTCAAACGCGTGACCAGAGTAAAACAACAGACGATTACTTCTTGAATTCAGGGGATAAAATTGCATTCTTCTTTGAAAAAGATGCTTTTGACCAGGAAGGAAACCTGAATCGTGATGTTTTTCATGCACTCAATAAAGTAGGCCATGCTTTACACGATCTCGACCCGGTGTTTTCACGGTTTTCAAGATCCGTTAAATTACAGGAACTGGCAGCAGATTTGAATCTTTCCCATCATGTTTTGATTCAGAGTATGTTGATATGTAAACATGCCCGCATTGGCGGGGAAGTGGATGTGCACCAGGATTCGACCTTTCTTTATACTGAGCCAGGTTCCTGCATTGGTTTTTGGTTTGCACTGGAAGATGCGACACAAGAAAATGGCTGTTTGTGGGCGAAGCCCGGTGGACACCAAACTTCACTAAGAAGTCGTTTCCGCAGAAAAGAAGGGGGCGGAACGATGATGGAAGTGCTCAATGATGAACCTTATGCAATGGATGGAATGATACCCCTTGAAGTTAAAAAGGGGACTTGCATTGTATTGGATGGACTCCTACCCCATTATAGTTTGCCCAATACCAGTGGCAGGTCCCGTTTTGCTTATGCCATACATACAGTTGATCAAAACTGTATCTATCCGGCAGATAACTGGTTACAGGTAGATAGAGAACAATTGAAAGGATTTGTTGCTTAGGAGATCCGGAATGCTTCAGGACTAAGTTTAACTTCGATAAATAATTTCAATCTTGTCATTGTCTAGCAGGTAGGTTTCCGCAGGTGCCTGGAAGTTAGCTATCTCAGGAGCCGGAATACCCGCATTACCAAGTAGGTTCAAGTTGGTTATTCGCCTGATCTCATCCCAACATCCCTGTTGAAAAAAATAAAGTAAAGTAGATCTACCTCCTTCCACCAATATACTCTGAATCTGGTGCCGGCGGCAATAGGCAAAGATGCCTTCTTTCCAATCTTTGTCTTCCACCTTAACACGGCTTACTACCCCTTGCATACCATCGGCTAATTCGTTGAAGATCACTACAGGGAGGCCGTCCTGAAAAATATTCAACGCAGCCGGCAAATCATTAGTTGGATCTATGACCATCCTCAAAGGATGTTTTCCGTGTACCAATCGTGTGTTAAGTGAAGGATTATCCAATAAGGCTGTTCGATAACCCACGAGAATGGCCTGCTCCTCGCTGCGCCATTGATGTAGCTGCCGCTGGCTGAGTTCATTAGAGATCATCCATCTTTCTGAGGATGCTCCACCCATAAAGCCATCACTTGTTTGAGCCCATTTGAGGATAACATAGGGACGATGTTGTTGGTGGAAAGTAAAAAAACGTCTGTTCATCCAACGGCTTTCATGTTCCAGCAAGCCCACCTGTACCTCTATACCGGCATCCCGAAGCACACGAATGCCCCCGCTGTTCACAGCCGGAAATGGATCGGTGGTAGCCACCACCACTTTTTTTATTCCGGAACGTATTATGAGATCGGTGCAGGGAGGTGTTTTACCAAAGTGACAACAGGGTTCCAGAGATACATACAGGGTCGCAGCTGGTATTAGATGCTGAAACTCAGGTGCAACATTTTGCAGACAGTCAACTTCTGCGTGAGCGGCACCATATTGGCTATGATATCCTTCACCGATAATTTGATTCCCGTACGCCAGTACGGCACCTACCAGCGGATTGGGAGCGACATCTCCTTTACCCAATGTTGCCAACTGAAGGCAACGCTGCATTAGTGCTATGGAATTTTGAGTCATTCCAACAAAAATAGATAAATGGTAGTTACTTTGCAGTATGACATTCCGAGAAGCAGGAACCATATTGACCCGTGAGTTACAATTCCTTTATGACGCTCGGGAAGCATCCCAACTATCGGATTGGGTGCTGGAACATATTTCAGGAAAAAAGAAAAGTGAACGTCTGATTGCTATCAGCCAGGACCTGACCGTTGAACAGACCGACGAATGGAATGCCATTAAAAAAAGACTTTTGCAGGGGGAACCAATCCAGTATGTATTGAATCAGGCACCTTTCATGGAGTGGATATTTCAGGTACAAAGATTAACACTCATACCGAGACCGGAGACCGAAGAGTTGGTACATTGGGTGTTATCCGATCACAATTCCACAAAAAAATTGAAAGTAATGGATGCAGGTACGGGGTGCGGTTGTATTGCCATAGCCCTGCAACTCAAAAGACCCGACTGGAAGGTAATTGGAGCAGATATCAGCCTGGTCGATTTGGAGATTGCAAAAATGAATGCGAAAAATTTAGGTGCTGAAATAATGTTAACACCTTTAGACATGTTGAATCCGACGTCAGTGTGCTGGTCAGAAAATCTCGACCTGATTGTCAGCAATCCACCCTATATACCACGATCTGAGGAAAAAAAGATGTTTAAAAATGTAACGTGCTATGAGCCGAAACACGCACTTTTCGTTCCCGATGAACAACCCCTTCTTTTTTATGAAGCTTTGGGGAAAGCAGCACTTTTGCATCTTACTATTGGAGGAATGTTGTACGTGGAAATACATCAAAGTTTTGGTGCAGCAGTTGTTGAGCTATTCACTCAAATGGGCTTTTCAACAGAACTCCGAAAAGATTTACAGGGAAAAGACAGAATGGTTCGAGCTGTTAAAATTGAATAGATTGAATCACTGAAACATAAAAAAATTACCTTACTATTTGCTAAAAGTATAGCATGTTTCATCTGACTGAATTACTGGCGGGCATCGGCTTGTTCCTATTTGCGATGCACTTTTTAGAGATTTCTCTCAAGGAATTATCAGGCAGGAAATTCAAGCTTTTTCTACAAAAAGTTGCCTCACGCCCTTTAAGTGCTGTTGCCGGAAGTGCGCTGATAACCGGCATTCTTCAAAGCAGTTCCATGGTGAGTTTGATGGTACTTGCTTTTCTGGGAGCAGGTGTCTTTACCCTGGAGCAATCACTCGCACTTATCCTGGGGGCGAATTTGGGTACCACACTGGATAGTTGGTTGATTGCTGTTCTAGGCTTTCAGGTAAATATTGAAGCGGCTGCATTTCCTGCCATTTTCCTGGGGGCAATTTTATTGCTGATGAGTGGCAAAAGGAAGCAATATATACCCATCGCTTATTTTTTGCTGGGATTCGGTTTGTTATTCCTTTCTATCCACTTGATGAAGAATTCGATGGAATCAGTAGTGGAAGCATTCAAAATAGAAGAATACATTAATGCCAGTCCGTATTTATTTCTTCTTATTGGCTTTCTAATCACCCTACTGATGCAATCAAGTTCGGTAACTATGGCAATTGTTCTAACTGCCATACACGGTGGGATATTGCCACTCGAAAAAGCTGTTTACATTGTATTGGGGGGTGAAACAGGAACAACCATCAAGATTTGGCTGGCTTCATTATGAGGAAGTTCTCCCAAAAAACAAGTAGCGGCGGGTAATTTTATATTCAACCTCATCCTTACCTTACTCACTCTCTTTTTTATGGAGGATATCCTTCGATTTATACTTTCGGTTCTGGGTATTCAACAACCTTTAATTGCGCTCGTTACATTTTCCAGTATAATCAATCTTGCCGGCATTCTTCTTTTCTTGCCTGCTTTAAAGCCCTTTGCCTCATTGCTGGTGAAAATACATCCAACCACCAATCACCACAGAACCGGCTATTTAACTGTCAAAGAAAATATAGATGCTGATACCGCTGCTGAATTATTACAAAAAGAAACAGGTTATTTTATTTATCATACCATGTTGCTCAATACTAAATTATTGCAGATATCGTCTGAGCACCTGCCGGTAGTGGAGGAATATGAAAGGAAAAGCCAACCATTTCATTTGAAGGACAGAAACGGGGAAGACCATTATCATTGGATCAAAGAATTACACGGAGAGATTCAGGCGATCTATTTCAGATTTACTCAAAGACAACTCCCTGCTGACAACAATCACCTCGGCTTATATATTTCAGCTATTCGCAACGCCATGCATGCCGCCAAAAGTATCAAAGACATTACCGATAATATCAGCAACCTAAGCAGGTCTTCTAAAACATTAAAATTCGATTTTTTTACCTCATTTCAGCAAGAAGCAGAGGAATTGAACATTACCTTGTTGAGTTGGTTACAAAAAACGGAAAAACCATCCTACCAGGAAATTCTCACAGTGAGCAAATCCATAGAAAAAAATTACAGTCAAATTCTGAATCGCTTTTATCGGGAGGCGGCAGGAACTAGCCTGACAGAAATCGAAATAACAACCCTCATCAACTTTAGCAGGGAATGTTTTAGTGCCAACAGATCGATGCTAATGGCAGTAAAGGATCTTATGTTGGATGAAAAAGAGGCTGCGTCATTCAACGAAGAACCCTTATTCATGAGTTGAAAAATTGGGTGCTGGCGTTCAGCTCAACAAAGTTCAAATACAGATCAATTCAAGAATGAGAAGCCGGGGAAATCAGGAAATTTTTGGAATGGTAATCCTTAAACGATCCTGGCTAACTATTGAACTAATTCCTTCGGTAGCAGCATTGTCAGGAAGCGAGAAGGAACGACGAAACAGCAAGCTATCTGCTCCGGACTGATCAGGATGTCTCTCGGCTACTATGAAGAGAATTCCATTCTCACATTCGAATGAAAACTCCCCAGCAGTGAAACCACTGGCAGGCATTTGGATATAAAAGAAACTTTCATCTGCAGATATATCGACTGATGGCATATACTGCTTCCAGTCCATAGTAAACAATTCAGATTCAAAATCGAGCAAACGGGCGCCAAAAAAATCATCTCCCCTGAAAGCGTCGAGGGTTACCGTTGGCAATTTTTGTTCATACGTTGTTACCATGTTATACAACTTTTTAAGAAGTTCGTCATTCAAATTTCAGTCAAATGAATGAAATGTCTAAGGATACTTGTTCAAAGATATCCACATCATATTCCAACCAATTTACACAAAAATAAAGGTGTAATTTGCTGGAAAGGTCCTCAAAATCTTTATGCCGAACCCAGAAGCTACATCTAAACGCTCTACTTCATTGAAAACCAGATGGAAAGAATTCAGTCGGTTGATTGGTCCCGGACTGGTTACAGGTGCTAGTGACGATGATCCCTCCGGTATTGCGACCTATTCGCAGGCAGGAGCAGCGTATGGGTTATCCACCCTGTGGACCTCGATTTTGGCTTTTCCATTGATGGCTTCCATACAACAAATGTGTGCCAGGATTGGCATTATTACCGAGCAGGGATTAACGGGAACTTTAAAAAAACATTACCCACGACCGATTTTATACCTGATGTTGTTGTTCAGTTTTCCAGCCATCGTGATGAACATTGGAGCCGATATTGCAGGCATGGGAGCTGTAGGTAATCTTTTATTTCCCTCTATAGATGCCGGATTTTTCAGCGTATTTTTTACGGTTCTATTGTTGATACTTATCATCTACCTCCCGTATAAAAAGATGGCATCCATACTCAAGTACCTGTGCATCGTTATGTTGGTCTATTTCATTGTTCCCTTTCTGTACAGGCAAGATTTCAAACAAATTTTTACGAGCACCTTCATTCCCCGGATTGAGTTCAATACAGAATTCATGTCAACACTGGTAGGAATTCTGGGAACCACCATTTCACCTTATCTTTTTTTCTGGCAGGCTTCAGTAGAAGTCGAAGAACAAAAAAGCAGAAAAAAAAGGATCATGGTAGATAAAAAATTCATTCAGGAAATTGATAAGGATGTTGATTTGGGAATGGCCTTTTCCGGACTTGTTATGTATTTCATTATCCTAACCACCGGAACTGTCTTACATCAGGGAGGAATCACGAATATACAAACAGTGGAAGATGCTGCCAGGGCATTGCAGCCACTTGCAGGAAACGCTGCGTATCTTTTATTTGCCATAGGAATCATTGGTACCGGACTCATTGCGATTCCGGTGCTCAGTGGATCACTCTCTTATATTTTTGTAGAAACATTTGGCTGGGAACAGGGCCTCAGTAAAAAATTTCATGAAGCCAGGGGCTTCTATACCATCATCGCCATTTCTTTGCTACTGGGACTGGCGATGAACTATCTGGGCATTTCTCCAATACAGGCACTGATATATACGGCTATTTTATATGGTGTTACTGCCCCGGTATTAATTGCAATCATCCTACATATTTCCAACAACAAAAAAATCATGGGGGAATATGTGAACGGACCGGTTAGCAATATCCTTGGTATTACAGCGGGAATTGTAATGACCATTGCTGCCGGCACCCTTCTTTACCTGCAGTTTTTCGGATAAGCACGGAGCCGATCATTCATTCAGCATCAGTCGGACCAAAAGGGGAAATCTTTACTTTTTTTCTTTCATTTGCATCATAGCCATGATCTGCTTCATGGTATGCTCCATGCCGTTCGGACTTCCATCCAGGAAGATCGTATTCCCCTTTCCGAGTTCAGCAAAATTTTTCACTGCCTCGGTCCACATGCTGAAAAGAATCACATTGGTGTCGAGATTGGCTTGCTTCATTTGTTCTGCAGCCTGTGTCATACCACGAGCTACTTCTTCTCTGAATAAAGCAACGCCTTGTCCGCGTAAGCGTGCTGCCTCTTTTTCGGCATTGGCAGAAATCATGATGGCATTACCCTCGGCCTCTGCTGCCTTGGTCTTGGTGATAAGCAGAGCCTGACCTTCATTTTCGGCGGCAGCTTTGAGGTTATTACTGGCAACAACCTTGCTCATGCTATCCATAATGACCTTATCAAAAGTAATATCATTGATTTGCAGGTCTTGCAGATAGTAGCCCCAGCTTTCAAGTGATTGATCAATCTGATCTTTGACAAACTCAACTATTTCCCTGCGCAAGACAAGGATTTCGGCTTGTCTTTTTGTGGCAACAAATCCTCGTACACTTCCTTCGACGGTTCTGATGAGCGCCTGCATCAGGTCTCTTTCACTGATAAATTTGAATGCCACATTTTTGATGGTCTGCTCTTCCTGGTTTAAAACAGAATACAAGAGCATGCTTTTGAAATAAACATTCGCCTGGTCTAATGTTACTGCCTGAAACTCTAGTTCCACAGATCTGTTCTGAATACTTATGGTCTTGTATACTCTCTCAATGAGTGGGATCTTGAAATTCAATCCCGGTAGTAGAATTCGACGGTACTTTCCGAAAAGGGTAATTACTGCAATACTTCCCTGGTTCACGGTAACCAATCCGCTCAGAAGAAAGATCAATATCAACCAAACAAACCATAAGTCAACTAAGAGCTCCATATTTTTTATTTTAAAGTTACAAAATTCATGAATGCTCTCGGAAAATCATCTTCCTGCCCAAACCTGCACCAACTCAACCAATACATCCACTGCACGCTCCATGTCTGATACGCCAATCCATTCCCGGCGGCTATGTATCCCTTGCATTCCCGTAAAGATATTGGAACAAGGCAATCCCATATGACTGAGCCGGCTGCCATCGGTTCCTCCCCGCACAGGTACTATTGTCATGGCAAAACCAGACCTTTGGTAAGCAACTTCAGTATGCCT
>DAIMYK010000038.1:8085-10263 GCA_036734525.1 Sediminibacterium sp.
GAGGAAATTGATCCACGATGGGTTTCATGCTTCTGTATTGTTCCCGAAGTTCTAATTGATATTGAATTCCCCATGCCCCTGCAATTTCGCGGGCCAGCTGGTCAACTACATTTTTCTTCCCTACCAATTCAGCTTCCTCAAAATCCCTGATGAGCAGTCTGATGCTTGCCGATTCAGCGCTTCCAGTAATGGTGTGCGGATGAATGAACCCTTCCCGACCTTCTGTTCGTTCAGGTGCCGGAACGATTGCATTTAATTTTTCCAGAAACGAGGCCGCTGCTTTGATGGCATTGATCATCTTATTCTTTGCATAACCGGGATGGGCTGCCACGCCCTCGAACGTAAGAATAATTTCATCTGCATTGAATGTTTCCTCTTCATAAGTACCCAATTCGCCGCCATCCAAAGTATATGCAACATCAGCACCTAACGCTTCCACATTCAATTTCTCAGTACCCCGCCCTGTTTCCTCATCGGGTGTAAACAAAAGAACCAACTTGCCATGAGGTATGGATGGATTCTTTTGCAGGTATTCAACAAGATTCATGATAATGGCTATTCCTGCCTTGTCATCTGCCCCCAGCAAGGTTTTCCCCGAAGCAGTGATGATGGATTTCCCCAAATGATTGCTTAGATAGGGATACTCCGTCATCGAAATCACCTGAGTAGTATCATCCGGTAATACTATGTCTGCTCCATTATAATTTTCATGTAAAATGGGTTGTACGCCGGAACCGGAGCAATCAGAGCTGGTATCTACGTGACTACAAAAACAAATGACAGGCACTTTTGCGGAAACATTGGAAGGTATGCGCGCAATTACATAACCATGCTCATTGAGCTCAACATCGACGATGTCCATTTTTTTCAACTCCTCTAATAAGAGACGACTGAGATCCAATTGCCGAATTGTGCTCGGAAAACTAGTACTATCCGGATCACTGGTAGTATCGATCTGCACATACCGCATCAGGCGATCTGTCACAGTATAAAAATTACGTTCAATCATGACACAAATTTAACTGCAATAAGTATTGCATGTTTCAATGTTCTCAACTTGCTTCTGGATTCAACCCGGTGCATTCGGACTGATTTCATTCATTCCATTGATAAGAGAATAAAAAAAGGTCCTGCTTTTTGGCAGGACCCGATCAAGTGTTCCTATCGAAATTCTTAGGGCTGAATAATCAATGACTTGGAGTTGGTGATGGCTACCAGTTCCAAATCAAAATGAAGTGCTTCACCAGCGAGTGGATGGTTGGCATCGAGGGTGACAACTTCTTCTTTTACTTCAATGATACGAACCGGAATCTGTTGTCCACTTCCATTGCTCATGGCCAATTGCATACCCACTTCAGGTACCATGTCGGGTGGAAATTGGGCACGGGGAAAATCCATGATACGGTCATCCATTTTTGGGCCATAGGCCTGATCTGCAGGGATGACAATTGTTTTTTTATCCCCAACGACCATACCGGTTACACCGGCATCGAAACCGGGGATTACCATGCCGCTGCCCACTTCAAATTCCAGGGGTTCTCTTCCTGCAGATGAATCAAAAGTTGATCCATCGCCTAGCTTACCGTGATAATGCACTTGCACTGTATCACCATGTTTTACTTGTTGCATACTTTCTTTTTTAGATGAATGGAGGCCATCGCCAAACAACCCCCTGCCCTACTTTCGCAGGCTACGAAAGGAAAAAGCATCGACCTGTTTTACAAGGATTCCGGGTGTAAAATACAACGCTTACCTCATATTTTCAATTCCCCGAAGCCGGAGAAGAGAAAAAACCTACCCTAAAACATCTGCCATTCATTCCAATAGCTTGTTTCATCTTACTTTTGGGATATGCAGGCACACTCTCTTAGAATCGTTTTCATGGGAACACCTGATTTTGCAGTTGCTTCCCTGGATGCACTTATCAAAGATGGCATGCAGGTAGTTGCAGTAGTAACAGCACCTGATAAACCGGCAGGGCGGGGACTACAAACTACACCCAGTGCAGTCAAAAAATTTGCTGTTGAACACAATTTACCCATTCTTCAACCGGAAAAATTAAAAGACCCTCTTTTTCTGGAACAGCTGAAATCCTTTCGAGCAGATATTCAGGTGGTGGTTGACTACAGAATGTTGACGGAACTCGTATGTAATATGCGACCCCTGGGAACTATCAAT
>DAIMYK010000039.1:0-10081 GCA_036734525.1 Sediminibacterium sp.
TGTTGGAAAGTTGCCCAAAAATGAAGCACGCACCCCTCCCTATTCGATTGGAGTGAGTTTTCGGGTTGATTTGCTACGCCTTATCAAAAAGATCTTTGGCATTTTCGGCTAGCCAATGTTGCCTTTCCGATTCTTCCTGCGCACTCATCATCTCATTTAGGAACAGTCGGGCGGCAAAGGTGAGGCTTTTTTCAGAATTTTCCAACTTAGCGGCCTCTCCATTATAAAATGCGTACAAAAGGTAATTATCTGCTGAATCAGCCCAAAACCTCGATAGTTGGTGAAGCAGGTGGAGCTTTTCTTCCGTAGGAATTGATTTATCTAATTGATTTTCAATTTTTTGCAAGTATACTTGTTGGGTACCGGTCAGCCGACTTTTCGATACGGTCAGCAATTCTGCTGTTTGTTGACCGTGATGACCGTCGCCAGACATTTCAGCGGGAGATGGCTGATTGATGTTGGGGAGATGTGTTTTCCCGAAAAACAGGAGTGACAACAAGGCAACGAGTGCGACTGCGACAAGCGACAGTTGGTATTTCTTCACTTTTTTTGGTGCAAAGTTAACCCGGCTTGTGCTTTGATTTCACTTCGCTAACAAATTCTTTGGCGGGTTTAAAAGCAGGAATAAAATGTTCCGGAATTTCGACAGCAACATTTTTCTTGATGTTCCTGCCTATTTTAGCAGCGCGCTTCTTGGTGATAAAACTTCCAAAGCCCCTGATATAGATGTTCTGGCCTCTGGAGAGACTGTCTTTTACTTCTTTAAACATTGTCTCTAAAGTAACCAACACATCCACTTTAGGAATGCCTGTTTTATCTGAAATTTGATTGATCAAATCTGATTTTCTCATATAACATTATTTATGAAAATGGGGACAGAACTAAATTAAGTTAAAATTTTGCAAATAGACAAGGAAAGATAATATATTATTTTCATAGGAAAAAAATTCCTTTTCAACCGTTCATCCTTGAATTGTCTATCTTAAATAAAAAAAATATAATATGAAACAGGCCGCTGGAATAAAAAAATCCTCCTCCGGGGGTTCGGCGGCGATACCCAATGAATCTTATTTTACCAGGAAACTACTTCATTGGCACCACCGGGAAAACCGGAGGGAAATGCCCTGGAAAGGGATTCAGGATCCCTATAAAATCTGGCTCAGCGAAATCATTTTACAGCAAACCAGGGTTGCTCAGGGTCTCAACTATTATCTCCGCCTGCTGGCAGCATACCCTACTATTCATCAAATGGCAGCAGCACCAGACGCTGAGGTAATGAAACTTTGGGAAGGCCTAGGGTATTATTCCCGTTGCAGGAATATGCTTCGCACCGCTCGCATTCTTGTTCACAAGCACGAGGGTCAGTTTCCGGCTTCTTACGATAAGCTCCTGGAATTACCCGGCATAGGGCCCTATACTGCAGCGGCCATCGCTTCTTTTGCCTTTCGGCTACCTTTTGCAGTGGTAGATGGGAATGTCAGCCGTGTACTTTCCCGGTTTTTTGGCATTGAGACCGCCATCGATAGCACAGAAGGGAAGCATTTGTTTTCCGATCTGGCCAACCGGTTAATTGATTCCCGTGAGCCGGGTATCTACAACCAGGCCATCATGGATTTTGGTGCCACCGTCTGCATGCCTCAACAACCGGTTTGTGGTCTTTGCCCGCTGGAAAAAAAATGTACTGCCAGGCAAAATGGGGAAGTACACCGCTTACCGGTGAAGGAAAAGGCTGTCATGAAAAAAATCCGGTGGATAGCCTATTTTGTCATTGAGTTTCAGGGGAAATGGTGCGTACAGGAAAGAACAGCCAAAGATATCTGGCAGAACCTTTTTGAGTATTATGCAGTAGAAACGCAGGGGGCTGTGGAATGGAACCCGCCCGTTATCAGTGAATGGTTACTTCAGCAGGGGATTCGCCGATTTCAATTGATTCAGATCTCCGATTTTTATACCCAATTGCTCACCCATCGGGAAATCAGGGCGGTCTTCATTCGAGTGAAATTGTCTGCTATCCCTCCCTTTTTAAGGAACCATAGATGGGTTGCTATACAAAAGATGAAAACTCTGCCGTTTCCCCGCATTATTAATCGATGGCTGGAAGAGGGGAGTTGAAATGACAAGATGGGGAAAAGCGACATCTTCGATATAGTACAGAAATGATATTTTTGCAAGAGGGTCGTTTTCGCCCGTATTGGTTACTAAATCTATCCTTTTGGACCATCATTCGATTTTCCAGCTGCTTCAACCCAATCTGTTACTGTCTGCTAACCAGACACAGGGAACCACCTTCCTGGTAATCGTTTTGATCGTTCTTTTTTTTCTGTCCTTTGTTTTATCCGGAGCAGAAGTGGCTTTTTTTTCGTTGACGTTCAAAGATGTCAATCTCATTAAAACGAAGCAACAACCGGCTTATGCCCGCATACTTCAATTGCTGGAAGACCCTACCATATTGCTGGGGTCACTTTTAATTGCCAATAGTTTTATCAATATCTCAATCATCATCATTTCAAATCTGCTGATCGATGATCTTTTTCCATTTGAAAAACTGCAGGCAGAGTGGTTGGAGTTTCTCATCAAGGTAGTACTCGTATCCCTGCTCTTGGTATTGTTGGGAGAGATTATGCCCAAAGTACTCGCTACACAAAACAATATTCGCTTTGCCAGAGATTTTGGGGGAGTTATTCTTATCATTTATTATGCCTGCAGCCGGCTGGCTAAATTTCTGGTCACTTATTCCGATTGGATCGAAAATAAACTGGCGCATCGGTCCAGAGGTGCTGTGAGTCTGGAAGAATTGGATCACGCTATTGACCTGACTTCCGAACTGAATGCAACTGAAAATGAAAAGCAAATTCTCAAGGGCATTGTAAAGTTTGGCAATATTACCGTCAAGCAAATCATGAAAACCCGGGTTGATGTCAATGGAATTCCTGAAAACATGGGTTTCGCAGAATTGGTTGCACAGGTCAAAGAACTCCGATATAGCCGTTTGCCGGTATATCAGGATGACCTGGACAATGTCATCGGTATGATTCATACCAAAGATCTGCTGGCACATCTGCATGAGTCCGGAGACTTCCGCTGGCAATCACTTATCCGTCCCCCTTTCTTTGTTCATGAGCAAAAATTCATTGAAGACCTGCTGAAGGAATTTCAGCAAAAGCGTATCCACTTTGCGGTAGTAGTAGATGAATTTGGTGGCACCAGTGGTATAGTTACACTGGAAGATATCTTAGAAGAGATCATCGGTGATATCAAAGATGAATTCGATGACGAAGAGACCAGTTATAAAAAAATTGATGATAATAACTATCTCTTCGAAGGAAAAACCATGATCAATGATGTTTGTCGTATCATGGAGTTGGAAAAAAATACTTTTGATACAGTAAGAGGGGAGAGCGATTCATTGGCAGGACTGGTTCTGGAAATTGCCGGTGAAATCCCTAAACCACAGCAAGTGATTCAATCCGGTGATTTTGAATTCACAGTGTTGGATGTTGTAAAGAACAGAATCAATAAAGTGAAAGTCACCATTCAACAACAACCTTCCAACAATTGACCATGCAGCAACCATCTCGTTTTTTTCGTTCCCTTTGCATTTATTGCTGCCTCCTGGTTGTTGTTTCCTGCAATAGTACCTATACGCCCAAACCTGCCGGGTATTTTGCAATCGATTTTCCCCAGCGAGCTTACCGTAGTTTCGATGTACCGGGATACCCTTATACCTTTGAATATCCTGTTTATGCGAGGATAGTAAAGGATTCAACCTATTTTGGTGAACCGACCGAGAATCCCTGGTGGATCAATGTTGAGTTCCCTGATTTTAATGGTAGAATATACATCAGTTATAAAGAGATAGGTAAAATTAAATTAGACACATTGATCAGAGACGCTTACCGGCTTTCTAATAAACACAATACCATGGCCTATTCTATTGAAGATACTTCTTTTGTAACTCCCAATAGAGTTCCGGGTGTCTATTTTACAGTTGGCGGAAATGTGGCAACGGCGAATCAGTTTTTTGTTACTGATTCTGTTCGTCATTTTCTCCGCGGCGCCCTGTATTTCGATGCAACCCCGAATGCAGATTCATTGGGTATAGTCAACGATTTTTTGTTGAAAGACATGAAGCACCTTGTCAATACCCTGCGTTGGAGACAACAATAAGATGAAACTGAAAGCGTAACTTTACAACCAACAAGATATATGATAGCAATCGATCAAGTTCTGGTAAGTGATGAAGTGGTGGAGGAACAGTTTGTCTGTAACCTGAGCCGCTGCAAAGGTGGTTGCTGCGAAGATGGAGATGCCGGTGCACCTCTTGAAAAAGCTGAATTGGCTGAGTTAGATGCCAATTATGAGATTATTGAATCATACATGACGGCTGCCGGGAGAAACGAGGTAAAGCGTTCCGGTCGCTATATGTACGACCGTTCTTTTGGCTGGGTAACACCCACCCTCAACGGAGCTTTATGTGCATACGGGAGAAAAGATGCCAATGGGGTGATTCTATGTGCCATTGAACAAGCTTACCTGGATGGTAAAATTCAGTGGAAAAAACCCATCAGCTGCCACCTATTTCCTATCCGAATAAAAAAAAGCCGGAAAGACCCTGATATAGAGTACCTAAATTATGAACCCAGGCAGGATCTTTGTCAGGCTGCCTGCTCTTTAGGTAAAGAACTTAAAGTTCCTGTATATACCTTTGTGAAAGATGCACTCATCAGAAAATATGGTACGGAATTCTATGAGGCCTTAACAGCAGCAGCAAAAAGATTAAATGCGGGGAAAAAATCAACATGAGTAAAACTGCCTCTTCTTTTATAGCCAAGAGTACGATCAAAGCCGCCGATCTGGAACACCGTCGGAAAATCAATTTCAATATTGGCAAGTACAACGCAACAGTGCCTCAGGGTAAAAAGCAGTTCAGTTCATTGGGCGATAGTCGTCAGCTGGCTAAAAATAGAAAATGGGAAGCCATTGAACACCTGGACAAATACTTACTTGAATTTGAGGAGCGCATCACAGCGAGAGGCGCGCGTGTTATCTGGGCCGAGGATACAGAACAGGCATTGGATGCTATAGGTAAAATCTGTAGGGAGAAAAATTGTTCTACCCTGGTGAAGAGCAAGAGCATGGTGACAGAGGAAATTCATCTCAATGATTTCCTTGAACATAATGGAATAGAAAGTGTCGAAACAGATCTGGGAGAATATATTCAGCAATTAGATGGTGAGCCACCGTACCACATCGTTACACCTGCTATGCACAAAAGCAAGGAAGATGTTGCTAAACTTTTTGCCGAAAAATTAGGTACACCCGCACATTTGAGTCCTGAAGAATTGACCCAGGTAGCCAGAAAAATTTTGCGCGAAAAATATATCACAGCAGAAGTAGGTGTTACCGGTGGTAATTTTATTTTAGCTGATATTGGAGGTATTGCGATAACAGAAAACGAGTGTAATGCTCGCCTGAGTTGTTCCTGGCCCTCCACACACATTGTAGTAGTCGGTATAGAAAAAGTTTTGCCCTCTGTGCATGATTTATCTCTTTTCTGGCCATTGCTTTCCACCTTTGGTACGGGGCAACAGGTTACAGTTTATAACTCTATCATTACCGGTCCGCGTCAACCGGGTGAAACCGATGGTCCCGAGGAAATGTATGTCATCTTATTAGACAACGGCAGAACACACTTGTTGGAGCAGCCGGATTTTCGCCAGGCACTATATTGTATTCGCTGTGGTGCCTGTCTGAATGCTTGTCCTGTATATAAAAATATCGGCGGGCATTCTTATGAGACTACTTATAGTGGTCCCATAGGCAAAGTGATTACACCACATCTCAAAGGGTTAGATGACTACCAGCATCTGAGTTATGCATCCTCCCTTTGTGGGAACTGCACCGAGGTTTGTCCGGTCAATATTCAACTTCATGAGATGTTGCTCGATAACAGGCATGAAGCAGTATTACAAGGTATGAGTAGTATGGGTGAGCGTCTTGCCTGGAAATTTTGGAAGATCGCGAGTTTGAATCGTAGTCTGCTGAATATGGGCAATGCCCGGTTGAAAAATTGGGTAGTCAACCGTGTTTTCAAAGGATGGACAGCGCATCGCAGTGATCTGGATTTTGCAGGAAAGACCTTCAACGAGTGGTGGAAAGAGCAGGAAACACCCCAATGATATATTCATTCATACATGCCTACCCCGGAACCTTCCTGTCTGGTTTATACTGAAGCGGAAAGTCCGCGACTTACTTATATCGTTGATGTACTTTGGTGCCACCAGGCAGAGGTTACAACCGACGTCAAAAAATTTCTTTCTTTTCCGGGTAATACAATTCAATATACGACAGAACGTATCTGGCCGGATATTCTTCACATTCAACCAATCGGCCTTTTGAATAGCAGTGAAATCGTTTCCTGCAGGGTTGATGTCAACAACTGGGAATCCTTGCCTGTAATTTTTCCCGGTAAAGGAGACATTCCATTCGATTGGTTGGCTGCATCCTTTTTTCTTTTGAGCAGATATGAGGAATACCTGCCTTATCAACCCGATCCATACGGCCGATTTCCTGCAACTGCAAGCATTGCCCATCAGCATAATTTTTTACAACTTCCACTGGTGCAACTGTGGACAGCAACTGTGCGAAAAAAATTTCAATTGAATTCCTTACCGGTAATGCCGGGTGAACCGGAAATTCAGATAACATTCGATATGGATGAGCTCTTTCAATACCGGCATGTGCCAATAGGGCGACGAATGATACGCCTGGCGGGAAATTTATTGAAATTACGATTTGATGCGGTGTCAACTCAACAACAAGTGGCCGCAGGAAAAGTGAGAGATCCTTATGATCGTTGGCAAGATAGCTGGCACCTATTGGAAGCACTTCCTAAGAAGCCCCGCTTCTTTTTTTCAGGAGCCAAAAGAACTCAAGGGAATGACAGACAATTGAGCATTGAACATCCGGCAGTGAAAGAGATATTTCATCGTTGTGAAGAGAAGGGACTGATCGGCTGGCATCCTTCCTGGGCTGCTTCTCAGCACCCTCATCTTTTGCAAGAAGAACTTCATCGACTGCAGTGTAATGCTAAGCAAACAATTATTGAGAGTCGCTATCATTATCTCCGTTTTCAGTTACCTGTCTCTTATCATCAACTCATAGAACTCGGCATCCGACAAGAATTCAGTATGGGGTATGGAAATATCAACGGATTCCGGGCTTCATATGCTGATCCATTCCCCTGGTTTGATTTGTCAAAGAATGAGGTCACTGATCTTGTTGTTCACCCATTTTTTTATATGGATACAGTTTCGGTTTTTCAGCAACAGGAAACACCAGAAGCAGCATTAGATTTTATTCAAAATACAAAATCAGGATGCCGGGGTGTGGTCCGTCAATTACAATTGGTTTTCCATCCGCATGCATTGGCGGAAAAGGGATGGAGAGAATTATTGACAAAGATCCTCCGCCTTTCTGCTGTTACACAGCATCAGCATCAGTAGGAGGTATATTTTCTCTTTCCCTGTGTATGCTTTTATTTACGACGTATACACCTGCAAGTGTTACCAGTGAGCCCAGTATGATGGGCATGGTGAGGTGTTCGTCTGTCAGCAATGCACCTATTAATATAGCTACAATCGGATTCAGGTAGGCGTATAGAGATGCTATGGCAGGTTCTAAATTTTTCATGGTGTAAATGAAAGCGACAAAGGCAACGACAGACCCTGCAATAACCAGATAGGCGATCGATAGCCAGGTAAGAGCGGGCAACTGATCAACAGCAATAAAGTTTCCGGTGCTCACTGATAACAATAGCAGGAAAAAAGAGCCAATGAGCATCTGCCAGCCGGTAGCAAAATACGGGTTGATATTAACTTTGTTTCTTGCAATCAGCAGGGTGGCGATACTCCAACCCAGCATAGAAACAAAAGAGAGCAACATTCCGGTGAGATAATTGGTTCCTGTAGCATGAAATGCATTGCTGTAGAGCACAACGGCGATACCTCCGATTCCCAGGAGCAGTCCGACAAAGGTTTGAGCATTGATTTTTTTATTGCCCAGCCAGATCATTTCCATCAGCACAACGCAAAGAGGGTAGAGAGAGGCAATGAGTGAACTGAGGCCGCTGGAAATGAATTTTAGGCTAACGGTAGCAAGACCATTCGAGCAGACAAACATGAGTATTCCCATCAGAACCAACCAACTCAGGTGTTTTCGTGATGGTAATTTTTCACCCCGCATAAGAAACCAGCTGACCAGAATTGTACCTGCAATCAGTTGTCTGATACCCGCCACCTGAAGTCCGGGCGCTTTTTGCACCGCCAGTTTACTGGCTACCCAGGTGGTGCCCCAAAGCACGCTGGTCAAAGCCAGCGCTCCATATGCTTTTTGTTGTCGGGTCAAATTAATTGTTGTCTTTTTATCAGTGTCTGAAATGCCGCATGCCTGTTAATACCATGGCAAGTTGATTTTCTTTGCAATAGTTGATGCTATCGGCATCCCGCACTGACCCTCCGGGTTGAATGAAAGCAGCAATTCCTGCCTCATGACCCATCTGGACACAATCATTGAAGGGGAAGAAGGCATCTGAGGCAAGTACAGCGCCGGTTAAGTCGAAGTTGAATTGTTTCGCTTTTTCCAGTGCATGTCGAAGCGCATCTATCCTGCTTGTTTGTCCGCAACCCTTTCCAACCAGTTGCTTATTCTTCACAAGTGCAATGGCATTACTTTTCAGGTGTTTGCATAGAATATTGGCCAGGGTCAGATCTGTTTTTTCAGCTTCGGTGGTGTTTCTGCCACCAGCTTCTTCCCAGCGGGAAATGAGATCCCTGTCAGTATCCTGGCTCAGTTCACCTTGTAACAGGGAACGATATTGTCTGGCAGGAAAAACAAAATCGGATTGCAATTGCAGCAGTATTCGATTCTTCTTGGCAGTAAGAACCGGTAGTGCATCTTCCTCGAAAGAGGGTGCAATCAGAACTTCAAAAAAGATTTCCTGGATAGCTTCCGCAGTGGCTAAGTTGACCGGTGCATTGGTTACGAGCACACCCCCAAAAGCACTTTCCGGGTCTCCTGCCAATGCTTTTTCCCAGGCAAGGTGTACGTTGTTGGCAACTGCAGCACCACAAACATTGTTGTGCTTGATAATGGCAAATACTGATTCGCCTGCAAATTGGGCTGAGCCGGAAGTAAATTCCTGCAGCAGTTGCATGGCTGCATCAACATCCACCAGGTTATTGTAGGATAGCTCTTTGCCATGCAGTTGCCGGAATACTTTAGACAAGTCACCGGTATAGGCAGCCTGCTGGTGAGGATTTTCTCCATAACGGAGTACCTGTTGTTCTAGAGGATTGAAGTAATCGCTGATGGCAGTGTCGTATTGCTTTACAACTGCAAAAGCTTTGGCTGCCAGTTTTTTTCTTTGTTCCAGTGTAGTGATACCTGATTGTTCAATCAGTACCTTCTCCAGATAGCTGTAATCATCTTTAGATGCGATCACCGCCACATCTTTGAAATTTTTTGCAGCCGAACGGATCAGGGAAGGACCTCCAATATCGATTTTTTCAATGATGGCTTTTTCATCGCTGGTATTTCGAACAGTTTCTTCAAACGGGTACAAGTCGACAATCACCAGATCTATTTCAGGAATGTTGTAGGTAGCCATTTCCTGCAGGTCGGATGCCTCATATCTTCTGCCAAGGATCCCTCCGAAAATGGCAGGATGCAAAGTTTTTACTCTACCTCCCAGTATGGCGGGATAGCCTGTCAGGGTATCTACTGCAATACAGGGAATATTTAATTTTTCAAGCAATTGCTGTGTTCCTCCTGTGGAGTAAATGGTGACACCGAGGCGATGCAGTTGCAATGCCAGTGAATCCAGACCGTCTTTGTAAAAGACAGAGATGAGAGCTGATTGAATTTTTTTGTCCATGATGATAAATAAAATCAGGCCGGAGGCCTGGTCACAAATTGATGATGAAAGCGCCTTCTTCAGGTGTTGAATGGCACTGCAAAAGTAATAGGTCTGCTTCTTTTTTCCACTCTCTGATTTTCCACATTTGGTTGCTGCCATCCACAA
>DAIMYK010000040.1:0-10016 GCA_036734525.1 Sediminibacterium sp.
GATATCTTCAAACACTCCCTCACTCATCCAACGCCCGCGTACATCCTGAATCACGTAAATGTACTTTTCCTTAAAAAAATAATTCCGCGGACCCCGCCAAAAGCCTGCATTGAAAATACCTTCTCCATAAGGAGCACATGAATATGGTGTTCGCGTCAATAAAATAGGGTGCTGTTCAGACCGGTCATTGGGAGCATAAATAGTAGTGAATAAACGAATTCCGTCACGCATGGGTATCATCACTTCAGTCTTGGTATAGTTGTTCACAATCCAGGCAGAATCTACCCCCTGTGCCAGAGCCGCTATTGGTAGCAACAAAATTGCCAGCAAAAATTTTTTAGCCGTCATACTTTCAAAATTTAAAAATTGAGGTCCCATTTACAAGTCTTCTAAAATAGTAGATTTTCAACATAAAATACTTCCTCCCTACAAGAAGAAGCTTTGTCACCCGCCAAGTGACACAATCAAAAGGGAAAAACAATATAAATATGCATTTTAAATGTAATGTAATGAGTAAAGATGATCCTTCCAAGCGGCCATTTCCCCGAATAATCGTACCTTTGCACGCTCAAAATCAAGCACAATCTCAACCCCATGGCTACTATTACGCGTGAAAACATCAGTTTGCTCAACGACAAACTCACCATCACCCTTTCTAAGGCAGATTACCTCGATGACTTCGAGAAAAGTTTGAAAAAATATGCCAAAAGCGCCAACATACCCGGATTCCGAAAAGGAATGGTGCCCGCCGGACTAGTCAAGAAAATGTATGGCCAGGGTGTTTTTGGCGAGCAGGTGCTGAGAAAAGTAGAAGAGGAACTCAACAAATACATGCAACAGGAGCAGCTGGATATTTTCGCCCAGCCACTTCCCCTGGGTCAGCAAAACCCTCAACTCGATATGAACCAACCGGGTGATTACCAGTTTGAATTTGAAATTGGTCTGAAACCCGCAATAGAGCTCAAACCTGAACAACTCAAGGTTACCCGCTATGTAGTGAATGTAACCGATGAAATGATACAGCAGGAAGTGGAAAGATGGCAAAAAAGAAACGGTGAAAGAACCGAACCTGAAACCATCGGTCACCAGGACAATGTATTGCAGGTAGGTTTCACCGAAATTGATGCAGCAGGTCAAGCGGTTGAAAACGGAGTACAAAAAGACACTAGTCTGTTGGTGAGCGATTTCAACAGTGCCACCCAATCTCAATTGATGGGAAAGAAGAAAGATGAAACCATTGATATCACCCTTGCAAGCGCGTTCGATGAGGCTGCCTGTAAAGCTGTATTATCTGAATTGGGCATGCAGGAAGACCAAAAAGAACTGTCCCTTCGGGTAACCATAAAAAAAATTACCCAGATCATCCCGGCAGAACTGAACGAGGAACTCTTCAAGAAAGTTTTCCCCGACCAGGAAATCACAACGGAAGAAGCTTTCCGCAGCGCCGTTAAGGATACCATTGCTGCCCATTTTGCCAACCAGGCCCGCAATCAGGTATATGACCAGATCTATCACGCCCTCGTTGACCATACCCCCCTCTCCTTTCCGGAAAACTTCCTGAAACGCTGGTTACAGCAAGGTGGCGAACAACCCAAAACACCCGAACAGGCAGAGAAAGAATACCCCACATTTGAGAAACAATTGAAATGGACCCTCATCAGTAACCAACTGATCCAGGACAATAAAATAGAGGTAAGTCCGGAAGACATCAAAGACTTCGCGAAAATGCAATTGTTCAACTACATGGGCGGACAGATCAATATGATAGGAGAGAATTCTCAGTGGATAGAGGATTATGCCAACCGTATGTTGCAGGACAAAAAATTTGTGGAAGACAGCTACCACCGCATCAGCACTGATAAAATGTTCCAGCACCTGGAAACACTGGTGAACGCCGTGGAGGAGCCTATCAGTCAGGAAGACTTTGAAGCCAAGCAACATCACCACCACCACTGATTCTTCCCTTCCCCCGGTAATCGCTTTCCGATCACCGACTGACAAAAAATTGAGTGAGACTTCCAATGAACTGACGTGTTGTCGGGAATTGGATATAGCACAGTTTTTGACTTTTCAATCGGGCGAAAACGCTTATCTTCAAATTATAAATATTTAACTATGCATACTGGAAATGAGTTTGAAAAATATGCAGTGAAGCACCGGGGCATCAGCAGTGCTACCTTGCACAACTACCGGCAACAGGGGTTTACCAACCTGACTCCCTATATCATCGAAGAGCGCCCCCTGAATGTAGCCAGTATGGATGTATTCAGCCGATTGATGATGGACCGCATCATCTTTCTGGGCGAGGGCATCAATGACTATGTTGCCAATATTGTAACCGCCCAGCTCCTTTTCCTGGAAAGTACCGACCGCACCCGCGATATTCAAATGTATATCAATAGCCCGGGTGGCAGTGTGTATGCCGGCCTGGGTATTTACGATACCATGCAATTCATCAGTCCGGACGTTGCCACTATTTGCACAGGTATGGCTGCCAGCATGGGCCAGGTTTTGCTTTGTGCCGGGGTTCCCGGAAAAAGAACGGCCCTGAAACATGCACGCGTCATGATTCACCAACCCAGTGGTGCCATTGGTGGCCAAGCTACTGATATTGAAATCACTGCCCGTGAAATCAAAAAAGTGAAAGAGGAATTGTACAGCATTACTGCACATCATACAGGTAAATCAGCAGAAACAATTGCCAAAGACAGTGACCGTGACTTTTGGATGACTGCACAGGAAGCCAAAGATTATGGCCTGATAGATGAGGTGCTGCTGACCAATCCCCGCAAGGAAAAAAAATAAACAATCATTTGCGTAAAAGCTAAATCAAGTACCATGAATTGGAGCAATATCGATACCAGATGGATGGAAGATGACGAGAATGAGAACAAAGAAGAAAAAGCCGAGCAACTGGGGGCAATGATGATGAAGAAAATGGATAAACTGTTCTTCGATAAAAGAACTGTTTACCTCTGGGGAGTAGTGAATGACAAATCTGCCCGTGAAGTCGTTGCGAAGTTAATGTTGCTGGAAGCTGATCGTCCGGGTGAAGAAATCAAATTTTATATCAATAGTCCGGGTGGCGTTGTTACCAGCGGTATGGTCATTCACGACACCATGCAGTTAATCAAGAGTACGGTTACTACAATCTGTATGGGACTCGCTGCCAGCATGGGTTCTATTCTGCTGAGTGCCGGAACCAAAGGGAAAAGAGCCATATATCCGCACGGAGAAGTAATGATCCACCAACCCAGTCTGGGCGGCTACTATCAGGCAACCAGTGCGGATATTGAGATCCAGGCCAACCAGATCCGCATGACCAATGTGATCTGAGCGCGTATTTTGGCAGACAATTGTGGTAAAACAAATTAACAGATCATGAATGACTTCGACAGGGATTACTGGATGATTGCGAAAGAAGCCGTGAATTATGGTATTGTAGATACGATTTTGACTAAAATATAAGGTTTTTTTCTGATTTTTTCGGTTAATACGTCATCGCCTACCCAATAGAACGGCAGGTTTTTTCGTTATTTTACATTCTGATTGATTCAACAGATACGCTAATTTCCTCCTGAGAATGGCGAAAAACAACGTACTCCATTGTTCATTTTGCGGACGCAGCAGAGATGAGGTTAAAATTCTGATCGCCGGTCAGGATGGCCATATCTGTGAAAACTGTGTTGAACATGCCCGCGAAATCATTGAACAGGAATTCAGCAGCAAGCAGGATGTTACCACACCACAGGGCTCACAATTCAAACTGAAAATCAGAAAGCCCATTGAGATCAAGAAATTCCTGGATGAATATGTAATCGGTCAGGATGAAGCCAAAAAAGTTCTCTCTGTCGCAGTTTACAACCACTATAAGAGAGTCAATACAAAAGCAGTTGCCACAGATGAGGTAGAAATTGAAAAGAGCAACATCATCATGGTTGGTGAAACAGGAACCGGTAAAACATTACTGGCAAAAACCATTGCCAGGCTGCTGAACGTTCCCTTCGCCATCGTAGATGCTACCGTATTTACCGAGGCCGGTTATGTGGGTGAAGATGTGGAAAGTATGCTCACACGTTTGTTGCAGAATTGCAATTATGACGTGGCCGCAGCTGAAAAAGGTATCGTCTATGTTGATGAGTTGGATAAAATTGCCCGCAAGGGTGATAACCCCTCCATCACCCGCGATGTAAGCGGTGAGGGTGTGCAACAAGGGTTATTGAAAATGCTGGAAGGCACGGAAGTACTGGTTCCACCTCAGGGCGGTAGAAAACATCCCGAACAAAAAATGGTTAAAGTAGATACCAAGAATATCCTCTTCATCTGCGGAGGAGCTTTCGATGGTATAGATAAAGTAATTGCCCGCCGGGTGAATACCAATGCCATCGGTTTTAGTGTCAACAAGGACGAACAGGAATACCAGAGGAAGAACCTGTTGCAATTTGTAAACGCTCAGGACCTGAAATCTTTCGGATTGATCCCTGAATTGCTGGGAAGACTGCCGGTGATCACCCACCTGAATCC
This sequence comes from Sediminibacterium sp., assembly GCA_036734525.1. GTDB lineage: Bacteria > Bacteroidota > Bacteroidia > Chitinophagales > Chitinophagaceae > Sediminibacterium. The sequence continues at coordinate 4,525 of DAIMYK010000040.1, forward strand.
ACTGGATCAGGAAACGCTGAGAAACATTCTTACAGAACCTAAGAACTCCCTGATACGTCAGTTCCACCGTCTTTTTGAAATGGAAGGCATACAATTGGAAATAGATGATGATGTGCTCGATTTCATGGTCAGCAAAGCCCTCGAATATAAACTGGGAGCACGCGGTCTTCGGAGTATCTGCGAGAGCATTCTCACGGACGCCATGTTCGAACTGCCCGGCACAGCTGCCCGCCACCTGCACATTACACTACCCTATGCCCAACAGATGTTCAGTAAGAGCAAACTGAGTGCGCTTAAAGTAGCATAATACAACATACGACCTCCCCTAACATTTGGGTATAACTTTCGGTCCAGCTTTCCCGCGTGAGCGGTAATATTGCTTCTCTATATTCATTGTTATGCAGGAACTCATCGACCGACTCATGAAAGAAGCCGGACTCAGCGCCGAACAGGCAACCAAGGCCATCCAAACCATTGCAAGTTTTGTCAAATCCAAATTCCCAATGTTGGAAGGGGCAGTAGACCAAATCTTTGCAGCCGGCAAAAAGGATGAAGATCCGCTGTAAAAAAGTTCATCGCTTATCAGTAACTCGCATGATCTGCCGGTAAAGCGAATCATGGATAAAGGCTATTTTTCTCAAATCTTCTACTTGCCGAAAAGAACCATACTGTTGACGAAAGCCAACAATGGCACGGGCCACCTCATAAGATAGGCTCAACCTAATCATCAGCTGCCTGACAGAAGCACGATTGAGAAAGGCAGTATCAACAGAAGTAATTTCAGTGGATAAAGCATGAGCCGGACTGACTCGAAGAAATGGAAGCAGGAGTTGATAAACTGAATCAGATAATCCATACACTTTTCTAAGATCCTGTAATGATTGAAATCCACCCCTCATTTCTCTGTAACGCACTATACGCCTGGAAAGTACGGCACCAATGCCGGGCAAAGCTGCCCAACTAGCCGAATCTGCAGCATTGATATCAATTACCATTGGTTGCTTTCTTACTTCCATTTGATATAACTCATTTCGATTTGTCCCCATTCTTTCCGTTAGCTCCTGCCTTCCAACCCGCTCTTGGGGAAGGCGCACAAACGGAAGAAGCCTTTGTACATCCTCTTCTCTGATTCCCCAAATTTTCCTGATATCCCCGGCTTGTCGAAACCTGCCTCCTTTCTGAACATACCGTACAATGGTTCGGGCAGTTCGAATCGGAATACCCATGGCCACCCAAGATTGTTCTGTTTGCAGATGCGGATCAAAAGGCTGCAAGACTATCTCCTTTTTCTTACCATCTGCATCGCTTCCGTATGTTCCGGGATAGCTTTCGGGAATCCTATTCATATCACTATCGCCGGGTAATTGTAGCTTTAGATTGCGCCATACCCTCTCTTCCCCCAACGGCGGAAATCTTTCATACCAAAACCTGGGTAAGATCTACAAAGCGCCTGCTAACAAAAGAAAAATTGCGACGCCGATCCGTTCGTGTTTACTGAACTCAAAAAAGTTCCTCCAATTGCTTTCCATCATTCAACGACAATTATTCCCCGAGGGGAAGAAAAAATGGAGCGGCAACAAGCAATCATCAAAGGGTTAGCTGTAAACCATCATATGCCAAATGAAAACCGGGTGGTAATTCCTGAGATACGGCTGTATGAGTTCCTAACTGGTGACTGATATGAGTGAAATAAACCTGAGGTACTTCCAGCTTTTTACCAATGGCTATGGCTTCTGCCAATGTAAAATGTGAGAGATGTTTTTCTTTTCGAAGCGCATTCAGGATGAGTATCCGCGAGCCCCGAATCAATTCCAGTTGATCATCTTCAATTCTGTTGGCATCCGTGATATAGGTAATATCGCCGAAACGAAAACCCAGCACAGGCATACGATGGTGCCAAACTTCAATGGGCTGAACCGGAATATCGCCAACAACAAAGGCTGACCGGTCAATGGATACCATTCTGATTTCAGGAATTCCGGGATAGGTGAGATCGGCAAAAGCATAATAGTAATCTCTCCTCAGGGCTTCCTCCGTGAGAGAATTGGCATACAATGGCATCGCCTTTTTTTGAAAATAATTGTAGGCACGTATGTCATCTAGTCCGGCCAAATGATCTTTGTGGGGATGAGTGAAGATAACTGCATCGAGTTCACGTGTACCCGAACGCAACATCTGATAGCGAAAATCGGGGGTAGTATCTATCACTACTGTGGTGGTGGATGATCGAACGAGTATGCTGCTGCGTAAGCGTTTATCTCTGGCATCTTCAGACCTGCAAACCACACAATCACAACCAATCATGGGTACACCGGAACTGGTACCTGTACCAAGAAAACTGATTTGTAAGGATGGTGTGATCACCCGACAAAACTAAAACAAATGAAAGGGATGCCAACAGGTATTTTCCGCTATTAGGCAGCGTGACCGGCTTTGTTCAGCAGACTGTCCAGCAACTTTTGCGAATCGAGTGTGAGCTGGTCATAATCGATAGGAATCTGAGCAATGATATCTTGCAAAGTATTGATGCGCCCTTCTGTTGAAAGAAATTTATTCAGCACGACAATTTTTCTCGATTCAAGCAGACACCAACCACTCTGAAAAGTACCGCGTTCATACCGGATGATATATCCGGATTCAGTTAAGATGGCTGTGTATTTATCTAATATCGATTGTGTATACTTCATTCCGGGATTTTACTCTTCAAAATTACTGTTGTACAGCAACTTAGGCCTCTTGTTTTATCCACATATCTGAAAAGAAAAATCTGCAGTCAAGACCTATCCAATACGACTTTCCAGCCGAATTACCGGAATTATCATCTCTTCCAGACTGATACCCCCATGCTGAAAGGTATTTTTATACAATTGTGCGTATTGATGAAAATTGTTGGGATAGCGGAAGTAAGCATCTTCTCTGGCAAAAATATAAGAGGAATGTACCGTTGGTACCGGCAATCCAGCCTCCTGCGGTCGGGTGAATGCCAATACTTCTTTTTCATTGTATTGCAGGTTCCGTCCATGTTTGTACCGCAGGTTGGTAGTTGTTTGCCGATCACCTACCACTTTTTGAGCATCTTTTACCCGCACACTGCCATGATCTGTCGCCAAAATAAGGGTCACCGGTTTATCTGCCAGCTTTTTCAGAGCCTGGTGCAGTGGACTGTGTTCAAACCAACTACGGGTAAGACTACGATAACTTGTTTCATCGGATGCCAGTTCTTTCATGATCTCCATTTCTGTGCGGGCATGACTTAGCGTGTCAACAAAATTGTACACAATTACATTGAGATCGTTTTGCAGCAAATTGTGCATCTGACCCGTCAACTGTTGTCCCTCCTGAAACTGTGTAATCTTTTGGTAACTGATGCGGTATTTTTCTTTTCGCAATTTCTTCATCTGTTCTTGCAGTAGCTCCAACTCATGAAGATTTTTTCCTCCCTCATCCTCGTCATTCTTCCAGAGAGCAGGAAACTTTTGTTGTATTTCTGCCGGCAGCAAACCGGCAAATATTGCGTTGCGGGCATATTGCGTGGCAGTGGGAAGGATAGAATAAAAACTATCTTCCTCCGTCACACGAAATGATTCAGCTAACAATGGCTCTATGGCCTTCCATTGATCAAACCTCAGGTTGTCAATCAGCACAAAAAAAACAGGTCTTCCCGGACTAATGTGTGGCAACACTTTCAATGCCAACAGGTGATGGCTCATGATGGGTGCAGATAAACTGCGGGGGTTCAGCCAATTGACATATTCGCGACAAACATAACGGGCAAATGCCTGATTGGCTTCCTGCTTTTGAGCATAAAAAATATCGCGCATTTCCGGACTATCACTCTTCTCCATTTCCAACTCCCAATAGACCAGTTTTCGGTAAATATCCATCCATTGCTGGTGGTCAGGATTTTGCTGTAACTCCTGCAGTAATGAAGCAAATTGCTGCTGATACTGGGTGGTCGTTTTTTCTGCCACGAGCCGCCGATTGTCAATGGTTTTTTTCAGACTCAACAACACCTGCTGTGGATTGACAGGCTTGATGAGATAGTCCGCAATCTCACTTCCTATGGCATCATCCATGAGTGACTCGGTATCATTGCGCGTAATGAGAATCACAGGCAACAACTTGTTGATCTCCTTCAATTTGAGCATGGTCTGCAAACCGGAGATGCCCGGCATTGATTCATCCATCAAAACTGCATCAAAAAAATGTTGCTGAACCAGCTCAATGGCATCAAATCCATTGGATACGGGCGTAACTTCATAACCCTTGTTTTGCAAAAAGATGATCTGCGATTGCAGACTCTCAATCTCATCATCTACCCACAATATTTTGATGGCCGGCATAACACGATTATCGCCGTAATTCAAATACAGAACGGCTTCCCGGGTATAAATCTATTTCATTATCCTTTTCCTTTTTCTTCTTTGTACTTTTGTGCTGTTGGAAACAGTCGATTTAACAATTCAAAAACAAAGGATGCCGGCAAAAAGAAAGATCATCAATGACCCTGTTTATGGCTTCATCACCATTACGCATCCCCTGGTATTCTTTATCCTGGAACACCCCTACTACCAGCGGCTGAGAAGAATACAACAAATGGCCATGGCATCCATGGTGTATCCGGGTGCGGTTCACTCCCGCCTGCATCACTCACTGGGTGCCTATCACCTCATGGGGAGTGCCATTACTGAACTGAGAAGTAAGGGCATAGAAATTTCCTCCGATGAAGAAATTGCAGTTAAATGTGCCATCCTCTTGCACGATATTGGTCATGGTCCTTTTTCCCATGCACTGGAAGGAAGACTCCTCACCCATGTTCACCATGAAGACATGTCACTTGCCATTATGCACCACCTCAACCGGGAATGTGGGGGTCAACTTGACCTGGCCATCCGCATCTTTACCAACCAATACCACCAACCCTTTTTGCATCAACTCATCAGTGGTCAGTTGGATATGGACAGGATGGATTACCTCAGTCGTGACAGTTTTTTCTCGGGCGTAAGTGAAGGCGTAATCGGTTATGACAGAATACTGAAAATGCTCACTGTATGGAATGGGCAACTCATGATTGAAGAGAAAGGAATTTACAGTGTCGAAAAATTTCTCATTGCCCGCAGGCAAATGTACTGGCAGGTGTACTTGCATAAAACTGAATTGGCGGCAGAAAAAATGTTGGTAAAAATTCTGGAGAGAGTGAGGTCCATTTATAACCCGAAAGACAAAGACCTTCAAACCCTTACCCAACTCGATTTCTTTTTGGCTCATCCTGCTACTGCACTCACAGAAGATAATCTTCAGCGTTTTTGTTCCCTCGATGATCACGATATTTTACACGCCGTAAAACGCTGGAGCTATCACCCCGATGCCCTGCTCGCCATGCTGTGCAGACAACTATTAAGTCGTCGCCTCTTCAAATGTAAAATTCAGTCCACCCCATTCAGCGACTCATTTCTGGTAGAAAAAAAGCAAGAGATCCTGCAGCAACACCC
>DAIMYK010000041.1:0-9932 GCA_036734525.1 Sediminibacterium sp.
GGAGGTTGTCGATGAGGCTGTTGTAAGCTACTGTAAATAGCCAGGATTTTACTTTTATGGGATCGACTTTATCTCGGTTGATCCAGAGTTTTTCATAAGCTGTCTGAACAATATCTCTGGCATCTTCTGTATGGCGAATGTTTTTCACTACAAAGCGAAAAACATTGTCCGCATAGAGGTGCACCGTTTCGTTGTATTGTTTCTCCGTCATGCCGGCAGCCGGTTATTGGTTATCTGTTATACGATGAACTTGTCATTAAGTTACATCTGTACGTACAAAAATCGGGGCTTCTGACAAAAGCAGGGTATTTTACCGGTATGAGCGGCCAAAGAATGGTGTGAAGGGAGCGCTTGGGAGTTTGTTTTAGTATTCAATCACCTGTTCCTGGATCTGCACCGGAATTTCCCGGAATTCATATTGTTGGTTCCGCAGGCGAGGCTCGAAACCGGCTTCCCGTATGGCTTCCTGAATAGATTTATAGGTAAATCTGTGGGGGGCACCGGCAGCACTCACCACATTTTCTTCCAGCATAATGCTACCAAAATCATTAGCGCCGGCATGAAGGCAGACCTGGGCGGTTTGTTTGCCAACCGTGAGCCAGCTGGCTTGAATATTGAGAACATTTGGCAGCATGATCCGGCTGATGGCAATCATGCGTATATATTCATCAGTGGTAGTCAGGTTTTGTACCCCTCTGATCTTTGCCAGCAGGGTATCTACATCCTGGAAGGTCCAGGGAATGAATGCCAGAAATCCTTTGGCATCTGCCGGCTTGCGGCTTTGCACTTCTCTAATTCTTTCCAGGTGAATGAATCTCTCCTCCACGGTTTCAACATGCCCGAACATCATGGTAGCACTGGTAGTGATGTGTTGCTGATGGGCTTCTGCCATGATATCCAGCCATTCATCCGCACCACATTTACCATTAGAAACGAGTCGGCGTACCCTGTCAACCAATATCTCTGCTCCCGCTCCGGGCAAAGAATCAAGTCCGGCAGCATGCAGTTCCCGCAAGGCATCGCGGTGACTGATTTTGTCAATTTTACAAATATGGGCCACTTCGGGTGGTCCCAGTGCATGTAATTTTATCGTTGGAAATTCTTGTTTGAGTTGTCTGAAAAGGTTGGTATAGAATTCCAATCCCAACTCAGGATGGTGTCCCCCCTGAAGTAAAAGCTGGTCACCACCATAGCGAACGGTTTCTTCTATTTTTTTCCGGTAGGTAGGGAGATCGGTGATATAAGACTCGGGGTGACCCGGAATTCGATAGAAATTACAGAATTTACAGTTAGCAACACACACATTGGTAGTATTCACGTTTCTGTCTATCTGCCAGGTAACAAAGCCATGCTGCACTTGTTTTTTTCTCAGCTCATCAGCTACGTGCATCAATTCTGTCAGGGGTGCCTGTTCGAAAAGGTACTGTCCTTCCTCTTTGCTCAGGAACTCCAGGTTCAGTGCTTTTTGGTATAAGTCGGCGATTTGCATGTTGGTAAGGTCTCCGGGCCGCAAAGTTAATCCCCGATGGTCAAAGCGACCACCTGAATTTTTATTTTAACAGAACGGGTCAGGCTATTTTAAAGGGAATAATTAAATTACAGTTATGAAGTGCAGGTGGGTTTGGATGATGATGGGTTTGCTTTGTTCCGGACTACTTCGGGGGCAGGAAGAGTTTGTGCCACCCCAGGCGGCATTGATTACCCGGTTTCCATTTTATCAGTTGGGAGGAGGAATAATTGTCGTTCAGGGCTTACTATCCGGAAATGCTGATACCCTCAATTTTGTTTTGGATACCGGCAGCGGAGGAATTTCTCTTGACTCAGGAACTGTTGATCGTTTGAAACTTCCTTTAAGCCCTTCCGGTCGCATCATTCGGGGACTGAACGGACTTCGTCAGGTGAATTTTGTCAACCGTCAAACCCTGCGGCTTCCGGGTCTGGAGGTTGAGAACCTCGATTTCCATGTCAACGATTATGATCTGCTCAGCAGAGTTTACGGATTACGCATAGATGGCATAATAGGATATAGTTTTCTGCGCAGGTATATTGTTAAAATAGACTTTGAGCAGGATATGCTGGAAGTTTATACACCGGGTACCCTGAAATATCCGAGGGGCGGCTATTTGCTAAAACCACAGTTTACCACGCTGCCGATGCAGCCGGTCTTCATCAATGACCACCGACCTGTTACCGGGCGATTTATTTTTGATACGGGGGCTGGTCTTAACATGTTGTTGTCGGAGGATTTTGTTTCCGACAGTAGTGTATTCAAAAAGGCAAGGGTTTTCTATCCCACACAGGCAGAGGGTTTGGGTGGGAAAAAGCAAATGACGCTCAGTCTCCTGCGGGAACTGCGTATTGGAAACTATAAATTCAAAAATATACCGGTTCATGTTTTTTCTGATGATTACAATGTTACCAATTACCCCCAGATGGGAGGGCTGATTGGCAACGACCTCATGCGTCGTTTCAACATGATCATCAATTATCCTGACCAAATCATTCACATCAAACCCAATCGGCATTTTGTTGAGCCATTTGATTATTCTTATACCGGTCTTGCTTTTTATCTCTACAATGGGCAGGTGCGGGTAGAAGACATCATGGCGGGCTCACCCGCTGAGAAAGCAGGTTTTCAACCCGGTGACATCATTTTTTCGGTGGATAGAACAATTACCCGGGATATTCGAACTTACCGCAACATGTTTCAAAATAGTTTAGGAAAGGTGCCTGTGATGGTCATTCGGGAGGGAAAGCCCTTGATATTGACCATGGATGTGCAGGATATCAGAAAGCAGCGTCGCAGGTAAAAAAGTTTTTTTCGGCGGAAAGCAGGTAAATTGCGCATCCGGAAAGGGGAAATCAGACATATGATTCAATTTGAAAGGTTCATGCTGGACAATGGATTGCGGGTATTGGTACACGAGGACCATGATACCCCTATGGCAGTAGTGAATGTGATGTACGATGTAGGAGCCAGAGATGAGCACCCCGACAAGACAGGTTTCGCCCATTTATTTGAGCACCTGATGTTTGGTGGCAGTAAGAATATTCCCGATTATGATGAGCCGCTGCAAAGAGCCGGGGGTGAGAACAATGCGTACACAACCAATGACCTGACCAATTATTACTGTCAGTTACCCGCCAAAAATTTGGAGACTGCTTTTTGGCTGGAAAGCGATCGAATGATGGAGCTGGCATTTACCAAGAAAAGCCTGAATGTGCAACGCAAGGTGGTTTGTGAGGAATTCAAAGAGCATTACCTGAATAAACCCTACGGCGACATATGGCATCGGATGCGGGCACTTTGTTATCAGGTACACCCTTACCGATGGATGACCATCGGGCAAGAGTTAAGTCATGTGGAGAAGGCATCCATGGATGATGTGCGTTCGTTTTTTTTCAAACATTATCGTCCTATCAACGCCATACTGGTAGTGGCAGGTGCTGTTACAACAGCGCAGGTAAAAGAATTGGCCAACAAGTGGTTTGGAAATATTCCCTCAGGCGAAAAATACCTTCGTTCCCTGCCAGTTGAGCCTATCCAACAAAATTCAAGGCATACAGATGTTTTTGCTGATGTCCCTGCCAATGCACTGATCATGGCCTGGCACATGGATGCCCGGTTGGAGCAGGGATATTATGCTGCTGATCTGATTACAGAGATTTTGGGAGGTGGAAACTCTTCCCGACTATATCAGGCGCTTGTCAAGGAACAAAAGATTTTCTCTGCGCTGGAAGTGCATCATTTTGGCAGCACTGATAAAGGATTACTGGCATTGGAATCCAGATTAGTCGATGGGGTAAGTCATGAAAAAGCAAAAGTCGCCCTGGAAGCAGAGCTGGAAAAACTAATCAACAACACTATTCCGGAAGCAGAGCTTGAAAAGGTGAAGAACAAGACAGAGAGCATGATCGTATTTGAGGACATGAGTCTTACCAATCGCGCTGCCAGTCTTGCACACTATGAATTACTGGGAGATGCTTCTTTGATGAATACCGAACTGGAAAGATACCGTTCGGTAACCGTGGAAGATATTATCAACACCGGAAAAAATATCTTCCGCAAGGAAAACAGCAACACATTGTTTTATCATGCCGGTAAGCCATCTCATGCTTAATAGAAAACAGCCGCCACCCATACAGAATGCTGCAGAGATGCAGTTACATCTGCCACCTTATCAGCAATTCACACTCCGCAACGGTGTACCTGTGTATACCATAGAAGCAGGATCGCAGGAAGTGGTGCAGGTAGAAATTCTTTTCTTTGCCGGACTTTGGTATGAGGATTTTCCTCTGCAGGCAGCTACCACCAATTTTTTGTTGAAGAATGGCACCCGTACCAAGACCTCGTTCCAACTGAATGAACAGGTAGAGTATTACGGCGCGTATCTCAACCGGGGATGTTTCAATGATGTGGCGAACATCACCCTGCATTGCCTCAAAAAACATTTGACGGAACTATTGCCCGTTTTATCTGAAATATTGACCGAATCAGTTTTCCCTGAAGATGAACTCTCAATTTACCGCAACAATCAGTTGCAGCGATTGAACATCAATTTGCAGAAATGTGATTTTGTAGCCAACCGGCTGATGGATGTTTATCTCTATGGTGAACAGCATCCCTATGGAAGGTATTCTACCGCCGAGGGATATGAAGCAATCACCCGTGAGCAGTTGCTGTCGTTCTATGATAAGTATTATGTGCACGGTTCATGTATGATCTTGGTTGCCGGAAAATTACCTGCTGATCTGCAGCAACAACTGGAGTCTTGCTTGGGCGATCTGCCATTAAAGGGACAAAAGCCCCGGGAAAAGACAAATACAATACTTCCTGCGCAGCAGCGCATCTATCGCATCAACAACGATGCTGAAGGAATTCAGGGAGCAATCAGAATGGCCCGTCCCTCGCCCAATAGAAAGCATCCTGATTTTGTGGGTATGCAGGTGCTGAATCATATTCTTGGCGGATTTTTCAGTTCCAGGTTGATGAGTAATATCAGAGAGGACAAGGGATATACTTACGGCATTCACTCTTATATCCACAGCCATTTACATGAAGGTAGCTGGCACATCAGTACCGAAGCCGGTCGTGAGGTTTGTGAAGCTGCTATTGTAGAAGTCTATAAGGAGATGGATCTTTTGTGCAAGGAGGAAGTGGGCAAGGAAGAATTGGATAATGTGCGCAATTATATGATAGGAGGTTTGATGGGAGATTTGGATGGACCTTTTCAGATTATGTCACGCTGGAAGACCTATCTCCTGAATGAATTACCTGATCAGTATTTCGACGAGAGTGTTGCTACGATTCGGACTATGACACCACAGCGTTTGCAAGACCTGGCAAATAAGTACCTGCAACCGGAAGCTTTTTATGAGTTGGTGGTGGTGTGATCGTGTTATTATTTTTTTCTGCGAATGCTGCATTCTTTGTTTCCTCATTATTAATTACATTCGTTCAACAGTAAGAAATACTTCCATGACCCGGTTCATTATTAAAACATTATCAACATCAGTTGCCGTACTTTTTGCATCTTATGTGCTGAAAGGCGTTCATGTGGCAGATGTGCCCACAGCTATTTTAGTGGCAGTGGTGCTGGGCTTGCTCAATAGTTTTATTCGACCCATCCTGGTATTGCTCACCATTCCTATTACTGTTGTTACGCTGGGATTGTTCCTGATTGCTATTAATTACTTCATTGTACATATGACCACCCGCCTGGTACCCGGTTTTCAGGTAGATGGCTGGCTTCCTGCACTACTTTTTTCTATATTGGTCAGCATTGTATCCTCTATTATAGAGGCAATCGCCGGTTCCCCCGGTAAGACCGAATAATTTTTCTTTTTACAACGAGCAAAGCTCATAATAGGTAGGTCTTTTACCTTCTTTAGACTGCCTAAAGCTCTTTTTTGGCGCTGAAAGACCCTTTTTCACCTTTATTCATCCTTTTATTTTACCGTTCATCCCTTTTTATTGGCAGGGGGATGATGTGTAAAAAATGATATATCATTGATTATCAATTATATATGCAATATCAATATCCTTCCCAAGCATATTACTAAATAAAAATAGGTACTTTGTATTGCATAGTACTAAATTTCTCCCTATCTTTGTTTTGTCAAAGCAAAAGAAAAGACAAAAAATTATCAACAATAAAAACGAACAATCATGAAAAACAATTTCAATCTCATCGAAAGCATCTCTAATGAGCGCAATCATTCTGAAACAACCCTTGTTCCAGCTTCTGTTCCGGCGACACGTATGGAGACTGTTCATCCACAGGTATTTGGTGTTGCTGACCTCTGGAAGTTAGAGCGAAGCAGAAGAATCCGCAGTGTGCGTCGTCACTTTGCCCTGTAAGATCAACTACTCTTTCACCCCCAAAAAAACAAAGTATGGACATTCAGAATACCCAAAGTCAGATGCGCAAAGGCGTGCTCGAGTTTTGTATTCTTTCCATCATCAGGCAGGGAGAAGTTTACCCGAGTGATCTGGTGGAAAAAATGAAAGCGGCCAACCTGCACATTCTGGAAGGCACCTTATATCCGTTGCTGACGCGACTGAAAAATGCAGGTGTGCTCACCTATCGCTGGGTGGAAAGCAACAGCGGCCCTCCCCGAAAATATTTTGTCATGACCGACCAGGGTCTAGAATTCTACAAAGAACTGGAAGCAACCTGGCAGGAACTGGCCAATGCGGTAGCAACTCTTACCAGCAAAGAAACTTCAGAACCCATTTCAACCAACCAAACCACCACCTCTTTATCGACGGAAGACGGTAAAGAATGACCTTAAAAACATTATCATGAAAAAGGTAATCAACATCAATTTTCAAGGCAGGGTGATTCCTATAGAAGAATCTGCTTTTGAACTACTGAAATCTTATACCGATAGCTTACGGCGCTGTTTCGCCCAGGAAGAAGGCAAAGACGAGATCATCAATGATATCGAAAGTCGTATTGCCGAATTATTCGGTGAGGCCCTGAAGAAGGGAAGCGTCTGCATCACCGATGACCAGGTGAACGCTATTATAGATAACATGGGTCGACCGGAAGACCTGGAGCAGGGAACAGCTGCAACCGCTACAGAAAACACTTCCGGCCAACAAGCGGGTGGTGGATCCGGTTATTTTTCGAATCTGGGTCAGCTTTTCCGCGATGTAAATGACTAGATTGTAGGTGGTGTATGCAGTTGAATTGCCAACTATTTTAAAATAGATCCATCTATTGTTCGGGTAGCATTTGTACTTGCTACCATTGGTTGGGGTTCTGGTGTATTATTGTACATCGTTCTATGGGCTATTCTGCCCGGCTCAAAGTCCCACCCAGGAACAAGGACAAAGAGACTCTTCAGAAATCCGGATGAGAAAGTAGTGGCCGGTGTAGCGAGTGGTATTGCCAGTTATTTTGATATAGCTGTGTGGATACCCCGACTCATATTTGCTTTGCCTTTGATTACCGGACTCGGTGCATCGCTCTTCAATACATTATTTGATATTTGGTATTGGAGTGACGAGCCGGTTTCCAGGATCGTATTCTCTTCCTTTGGCGGCACCTTATTAATTATATACCTCGTTCTTTGGGCGATTATTCCCGAAGCCAAAACAGCCTCTGAAAAATTAGAGATGAGGGGTGAAAAGGTTGACCTCAACAGCATTAAAACTACTATACAGGAAGATTTGCATGCCTTTGCAGCGCGCGCTGAAAAATGGGGAAAGGAAGTAAATGAAAAAGCTCAGGACTTTGGCAAGGATGTTACAGAAACTGTTAAGACATCAGCACAAACTGCCACCAATGTAGTTACACCGGTAGCCAAGTCGGGGATAAGCCGAATCGGGACTGCAATAGGAATTGTCTTCAAAGCATTTTTCATGTTCATTTTTGGGATAGTAGCATTGGTTCTGTTAATCACCCTGGTTGCTATTTTATTTGCCAGTGCTGCCGTATTCCCGCTGAAAAATTTTCTGCTGGATGGTTTTGATCAGCAGTTTCTCGGATGGGTATTTTTACTGCTATTCTTCGGTACGCCCATCATTGCTCTGGTTACGTCTTTGATCCGTCGTATGATGGGTGTGAAGTCCGGCAACAAATACATCGGCTATATTTTTGGTGGCATGTGGGTGATGGGATTGTTCTGCGGTATGCTGCTGATATCTTCTCTTAAAAAAGATTTCAGTGTAAGGGTGAGAGAAAAGCAGGAAAATACGCTGGTACAACCATCAACCGGCAAGATTTTCGTTCGACTCAAAGAAGCCAACATCGTTCGCCAGTTTGGTCCCGGAATTCACATGAGTGGTCTCGCCAGAGTATATAAAGACAGCATTCAATTAAGTAACATTGATTTGCGCATTGAAAAAAGTTCCGACTCACTTTACCATCTGAATACAACACGCATCAGTAGTGGTAAAAATGATACGATAGCCGGATCCAATTTAGCAGCCATGCAGTTTGGCTTTCAACAACTTGATTCAGTACTTGTGCTCGACAGAGGCATCATATTACCTCCCGGATCAAGATTCCGCAACCAGCAAATCATTCTCACAATGCAGGTTCCTGTTGGAAAGAAAGTAATGATAGATCGAGCAGTAAAGAATAAGTTTTTTTACCTGAATATGTCGAATATCAATTTTGCTGAGGTAGATGGAGGGGACGATTGGGATTTGGAAGAGTCGGAAGAGACATGGAGAAGTGGCGTTGAATATGTGATGACGGAAAGTGGCTTGAAAAAGACCGGCGTGACCGTTGAAGAAAAAAAGTGGGATGACAACGGTGATAACGAAGAGAATTATTCTCCTGACTCCCGCAAATCCCGTCGTCAACTGGAGAAAGAATTGGAACGTAAGAACCGCGAGCTGGAAGAACTTAAAAAAGAGCAGGAGAAATCTACTGATACCAAAAAAGTGATTTTGGAATCTTCTACACAGCAAACCGGCGTGACAAACTTTTTCTCCCGCATGACTGCAGCCTGGGATCATGCTGTTCAAATTCCACGGGAAAAGGTGGCTACTGCGGCCATGCTCTTTTACAATAAGATGATGTAGGTTTGGTTTTTTTGCATAGTGGGCCTGTCTTTTTAAGATGGGCCCTTTTATTTTTATACCCCCCTCACTTACCGTATTTTTGCATCCAAAATTATAAGTAGATGAAAAATACACCCTTTACTCACCTCCACATTGCCCTTGGTGCCAAGATGGCTGAATTTGCCGGATACAATATGCCTATCAGCTATACGGGTATCAATGATGAACACCAGACGGTAAGACAGCAGGCAGGCGTATTTGATGTGAGCCACATGGGTGAATTCATCTTAAAGGGAGCCAATGCACTCGATCTGATTCAGCGGGTGACAACGAATGATGCTTCCCGTTTAGCGGAAGGTCAGGCACAGTACAGTTGCTTTACCAATGAAAAGGGTGGTATTGTCGATGACCTGATCGTGTATTGTCTCTCTCCCAATCAATCATACATGCTTGTTGTCAACGCTTCGAATATTGAAAAAGATTGGCAATGGTTGGAGAAGCACAATAACCAGGGCGTGGAGATGCATAATATCAGTGACAAGACATGTTTGTTAGCAATCCAGGGGCCTGAGGCCAACAAAATCGTGCAGCAACTAACTGATACAGAGATCATGAACCTGAAATATTACACTTTTGTTCGTGGTCAGGTTGCAGGTGTGCCCAATGTTATTATCAGTGCTACCGGATATACCGGTGCAGGAGGGGTTGAAATTTATTTTGAGGATACAGGTGATGCTGCTGTAACTATCTGGAATGCACTAATGGAAGCAGGCAAGCCTTATGGACTCAAACCCATCGGCTTAGGTGCCCGTGATACTTTGCGTTTGGAAATGGGATATTGTTTGTACGGCAACGACATCAATGATACTTCGACACACCTGGAAGCGGGATTAGGCTAGATTACAAAATTTAC
>DAIMYK010000042.1:0-9870 GCA_036734525.1 Sediminibacterium sp.
CGACACCCCTGGAAGCGGGATTAGGCTGGATTACAAAATTTACCAAACCTTTTACTGCTCATGAATTATTAACTGCACAAAAAGTAGCCGGTGTGACAAGAAAACTGGTGGGCTTTGAAATGGTAGATCGAGGCATACCTCGTCATGATTACCCCATACACGATGAAGCAGGCAATCCCATTGGTGTCGTGACCAGCGGAACTCAATCACCCTCTCTGGGAAAAGCAATCGGATTGGGCTACGTGAATATTACGCATTCAGCAGAGGGCAGCATTATTTATGTAATGATTAGACAGCAACCTGTGAAGGCCGTTGTTGTGAAACCTCCCTTCCGTTGATCAAGAACTACCTCATCACCTGATCTGGCTGGGTTTTTCTTTTTACTATCAGAACTCTCTCCTTATCAAGTAGCATGTATCCATATTCATAGCAAAAGAAATACTGTCTGCCCTGGCGATTGGTATAGGTATGGGTGAAGAACTGAAATCTGAATCCCTGACTGAACAGCCTGTATTGCGGTGCTCTTGCCATGAAGTGTTTGTTTCTCAAAAACCCCTCTAAAATT
This sequence comes from Sediminibacterium sp., assembly GCA_036734525.1. Taxonomy (GTDB): domain Bacteria; phylum Bacteroidota; class Bacteroidia; order Chitinophagales; family Chitinophagaceae; genus Sediminibacterium. Next base: position 566 of record DAIMYK010000042.1, read on the forward strand.
TTCCTGTTTTTCCTCAGGTTCTGATTGATGTTGCGAACATACAGATTGGTCTCACTGTATGACCTGTTATTGAATACATTTCTGCAATATTCATTACAAAATTTTTTATCTGATCTGCCTTTCAGTTCTTTCTGGCAGGTCAGGCATTTTCTTTCCTGGTCTAACATAGCATTCATTTTAGTAGAGTGAAAATAGTTGCCGGTCATTCTATGTACAAGGGTATTTATACGGTAAAAACATCCGAAATACACCTGAAATGCAGTTTGTATTAAGTACTTAGTTTCGGTTATAAGTGTTTGTTATTCTTTTTTCGTTTTCCCATCACATCATATTTGTTCCGTCATCAGCAGCAGGTGCTGCTATTGTTGAAAAAAAATAAACACGTATGAATCAGGTAAAAAACAAGGTCCAGTTGATCGGACATCTCGGGCAGGATCCGGACATCAAGACATTTGGTGGGGACAAAAAAGTGGCCAATATGAGTTTGGCTACCAATGAGCAATACAAGAATGCTCAGGGAGAAAAGGTAACGGAAACGCAATGGCACTCCATCGTTGCCTGGGGTAAGTTGGCAGAGATTGCCGAAAAATATCTTTCCAAGGGAACGGAAGTTGTAGTGGAGGGTAAGCTGGTCAATAAGCAGTACACTGATAAACAGGGTGTCAAGCGGAATGTTACGGAGATCCAGGCCAATGAGCTATTGATCTTATCGAAGAAATAGATGCCAGTGCCGTGGCTGTTGTAGCAATGGAACAGTCCGCAATGCAGAAGCGCAGAATGACATGTCGGGCTGTTTATCGGATGGTTAGTATCTTTGCTGCATGTCATCTCAACCCCCTGCTCTTCACACGGTTTTGTCACCACGATTGTTAGATCTCTATGATATTTCAGGTGCCGTCGTAGTAATCATCGATGTATTCCGGGCAACCTCCACCATAGCAACTGCCTTGTATAATGGTGCAGCCCGGGTGATTCCGGTTGACTCTGTTGATCAGTGCATACGCATTGGCAATGATACCGGTGGTATTACTGCAGGCGAGCGCGACGGGAAAGTTATTCCCGGACTCTCTTATGGGAATTCCCCCGCTGAATATCCGCGGTCTTTCATCGAAAACAAGACTTTGGTATTAACTACTACGAATGGCACCCGACTGCTGCATCAATCGCTTCAGAATGGAGCAGCAGATGTCATTACCGGATCATTTCCTAATCTAACGTCAGTTTGTAATTATCTGACCCAACAGGATTTACCGGTATTCCTGGGCTGTTCTGCCTGGAAAGACAGAGTTAATATAGAAGATGCGCTTTTTGCCGGTGCGGTAATACATCACATCAAGGATCATTTTACCATACATTGCGACAGCAGCATGATGGCAGAAAACCTTTACCTGCAACACCGCGATGATCTTCCTTCCCTGGTCCGTCAAACAACCCACTGGCATCGGCTGGCATCCTATGGATTGGAAAAAGACCTGTTATACTGCATCTCCCCGGATGTGGCCAATGTATTGCCACGCTATAAAAACGGGGAATTGCTTGTGCATTCTTAAAGCTCCAATCTTTACACTGCCTGCATATTAATAATCATTGTCCCGATTTTTTGGCGGGATGGTGGTGTATCTAATGTTCGCAATGCCTCGGTTTACTGCCTGACCCTTTTTTTACTTTTGATGCAAGGTCTCCTCCTTCTTTGTGGAGCAGGACCAGCCAATGTATCAGGTATTTTTCCACAAATTGTTAAATAAACCCCGGCACCCGCTCAAAACATCGAATGCCATTGGGAAAGCCTCTTGCTTTTCGTTACTTTTGCAACTTGCCTTTTTTGAAAATCCGGACCTGTTTTTTCCTCCGGAAGTGGCGAAAATTGAGCAACATCTGTGAATTATGGCATTACCCTATCTCATCAAACATATCCACAACAATGGAACCGACGAAGTGATTCGCCGCGGCAAGCGAATACACGCCCTGGGTAATATTGAGTTGGTGGAATATGATGACCTCTCGGGCCATGTGGTTATGCGCGTTAAAGACGATGGGTACACTACTTATTATAAGATTCACATTTATAAATACAAGGATCCGACTTCATTAACGCTTCGTTGTACCTGCCCTTACAACCTGTCTGAGATCTGTCGCCACAAGGCCGGCGCTTTGTTTTACTTGCAGGACCTGTTAGATAAAAATATGCTCGGCGATCAGGAACTAGAATATGATCAACGGCACACAGTTGTAAAAATGAAGCAGCTGGACTTGAAAATGATTCGTCTTTTCTCATCTCCTTCCAACTTTGAAACAGCAGAAGATTTTCTCCGCACCGGAAGAGCACATGTTCTCGAAGCCAAAGATGAATGTGTGAAAGCAAGGGTAGATTGGGAAGGTGTTTCTTATCAGGTATTGATCAAGAAAAACGAGGAACGCAATTTTGATACCAGTTGTAATTGCAAATCTGAGAAATCACACCCGCTCTGCCTACATAAAAACATCGTATTCCTTCAGTTGTTGCGCAACTTTGGTGCCGGCTATTTCGATACCATCCGCAACCTCGACAAAGAAAAGAATAAGTTGTTGGCATTGTATGGATATTCCCTAAGCGATGATCTGACGGGCAAGTTTGAATTTACTTATAACCAGGGGAAACCTTTTTTGCGGTTACTGGATCCCAGTATCAAAAGAGTTGCACCAACCCCTTCCGGAAATACATCAACTGAAGAAGTGGTGGTGGTGCAGTCGCCCTCTAAAAAAGTGGCTGAATTTCAGGAGTCTGCTGTTCTCGCACCAGAATCTTCTGCTGATACACAGCAACTTGGGGTGGTTATTGCAATCGACAAGGAGCAGTTTCAACCCGTACAATTCATTGGCATTACCGGTGAAACCGATGAAGAAAAGATCCGCTATGTCTCCAAAGTAACCCGACTCGATGTTACCAGATATGTTAATGCAGATCAGCTCAATGAAATAGACAGATTAACACTCGAGCATTTGAGAAAATTGCAGCCTGCAGAGGTGAGCAAGTTCATCGATAAAAATTCTCCATTTGCCGGAATCTGGGAAAACATCGTTCACCAGCAGCAAGACGGACTTCCCGATGAGACTTTCGATCTCATGGTCGAATACTTGTTTCCCCGTATGCGGCAATTATTCCGACACCTCTCCAACTCTCCTTTCTTCTTTCATCAGCCCAAGGGAAAAACTTTCACCACTGCTCAGTTGAAAAAAGCAGAAATAGCTACAGATCCGGTGGTGCCTGAATTTGCCATTCAATACGTAAATGGTCAATACGAAGTGTCTTGTAAGGTCACTACTCCCGAAGGAATGTTTTCTATTGCAGACAATGGATGGAATACCCCCCTCTTCTTTAATCGGGAAGATCGTTTTTATCTCTGGCAGAAAAAAGAGGATATCAGCCAGGTAGCACGTTTCATGCCGGAAGGTAAGATGGTGATACCTGCTACGGAATGGCCTGCAGCATTGACTTCTGCCATTATACCCCTATCCCGTGAATACAAGGTTCACTTTGGTAATTTACCACGTGAAGAGGTAAAGGATGAAAAGCCACAAATGAAAGTGGTACTGAGGGAGAAAAAAGAGAACCTTCTCTTCCAGCCCATATTTAGTTATCGGGGCTATGAAGTAAAACCGGGGGATAAGGATCAGATTTTCCTACCCATGGAAGACCGACTTCTCGTTATCAAGCGACAGTTAGCGGTTGAGCGTGCCTTTTATGACAAGATCGCATCCCTACATCAGGGCTTCTTCAAAACTGACGATGGCGTGCTGGCACTCAAAGGTTCCGAAGTGCTTAAAAATAACTGGTTCTTCCTTTTTGTGGATGCTGTGCAGGAACAAAATATTCCTATTCAAGGACTTGATTCGTTGAAAAACTTCCGCTTCAATACTTCAAAGCCATCCACCAAAATTTTTATCAGCAGTCACACCGACTGGTTCGATGCCAAAGTTGAGATCAGTTTCGGGCATCAGAAAATTACGGTCGATGATGTGAAGAAGGCATTGGCCAATAAGCAGCAGTTTGTACAATTACAGGATGGCTCACTCGGTATTTTACCGGATGAGCGGCTGAAGAAATATGCCCTGCTCTTTAGGGTCGGCGATGGGAAAGCCGGTAATATGAAACTCAGTAAGTACCATTTCAGCGTGATTGAGGAATTGTATATGCAGCGGGATGAACAAGAGCTGTATTTCCAACTCGAAGAAAAATATGAAAGGCTTCGTGAAAATCATTCTATACAACCAATCGATCCGCCGGCGCATCTGATTGAAGTACTTCGGCCCTATCAACAGAGTGGATTTCAGTGGTTGAATTATCTCCGTGAAGTGAAATGGGGAGGCATTTTGGCTGATGACATGGGTTTGGGAAAAACCATTCAGGCATTGAGTTTTCTCCATCATCTGAAACAAGAGAATGGTACCCTTCGTGCATTGGTGGTGTGTCCGACCACTCTGCTTTTCAACTGGCAGAACGAGATACAGAAATTTACACCCGGACTGAGCTTCTATGTACATCATGGCAGTTCGAGGTCGCGGGAGTTTTTGCGTAAGCAGGATATAGACATCATCATCACTACTTATGGTACGTTGAGAAGTGATATCAGACAATTGGTTGAGCTATCCTTTGATTATGTAGTGCTTGATGAGAGCCAGGCGATTAAAAATCCCAGCAGCAAAGTTACACGTGCTGCAGGTCTCCTGAAAGCGGCCAACAGACTTTGTCTGAGTGGAACCCCTTTGCAAAACAATACATTTGACATTTTCGCGCAAATGAATTTTTTGAATCCGGGGATGCTCGGTTCCGTAGAGATGTTCAAACAGGAATTTTCTATACCCATTGATAAATTCGGAGAAAAAGAGCAAAAAGAACACCTCCGTAAATTGCTGTACCCTTTCATTTTGCGAAGAACCAAAGAGCAGGTGGCTCGTGACCTGCCGGAGAAACAAGAGATGGTCTTGTTTTGCGAGATGGGTGAGGAACAGCGGAAGATTTATGATGCCTATAGAAATGATTACCGTGACAGGATTCTCGGCATTGTTGATGAACAGGGCATACAGAAATCACAACTCACTATTTTACAGGGCCTGATGAAATTGCGCCAGATCTGTGATAGTCCTGCCATTGTCAAAGAGGAAGAACGTTATCCCAACCACTCGGTTAAATTAGAAGAACTGGGTCGTGAGATAACAGAGAACATCAGCAACCACAAGGCGCTGGTCTTTTCTCAATTCCTGGGGATGCTGGCATTGATTAAAGAAAAGATGAAGGAACTGGGCGTCGATTATGAATATTTTGATGGAAGCAGCACAGTCAATGAAAGGGAACGGGCCATTCGGCGCTTTCAGGATGATGATAGTTGTCGGGTATTCCTGATCTCCTTGAAAGCGGGTGGCGTTGGATTAAATCTGACGGCAGCAGACTACGTTTACATTGTTGACCCCTGGTGGAATCCCGCAGTAGAACAACAAGCCATTGACCGTACACACAGAATCGGTCAAACCAAGAATATCTTCGCCTATCGAATGATCTGCAATGATACGGTGGAAGATAAAATCCTGAAACTACAGGAACGCAAACGCAGTCTGGCGCGAGACCTGATCACAGATGATGAAGGCTTCGTGAAGAGTCTTACCAGAGAAGATGTGGAATACCTCTTCAGTTAATCCATTCAGTCAGCACAATTATTTTTTCTTGATCTCGGCAGCAGTCAGCATCGACTCGGGATTTTTTTGAAACTCTGCCTTGCATTCAGCAGAGCAGAACCCAAGTACGTCATTTTTATAATGCGCAGTATCGGAAATGCCTGCGGTTACAGGCATACCACAAACGGGATCTTTGGCATTGTTCACTAAAGATAAATCATAAGAAGTCGCATCAGCTTCCTGTTGCATGGTAGAATCAGTTCCGGGGGTCGACGCCGTTGGGCTTCCTGATTGACAGGCGGTGAAACAACAAATGGCAAGTGCAGCGATGGGCAGGTATCTGGTAACCATAACAGAGGGTTTAGTTGAGTAAGTCACTAAATATCATAGCGTTCAGACAAAGGTATCATGAATTCTGCGTAACAATAGCTTTTCCTCGTTTTTAATGTTCTTTCACAGCGTTTAACTAATCAAAAGGTTGATTCACCGATTTTAAGGAATTGAACACCAACTATCCGCGTAGTTTTCCGTTGAAATGGTATAGAAACTGATTTGCCATGAATCAGTTGTACCTTTGCAAACGATGAAACCAACAATTATGCGCATCTTGACTCTTTTCATCCTGATGGTAGCTTTTACGCTTCCGGGAACAGCCCAAACCGTTGGAACCATTCGGGGAAAACTAGTCGATTCGGTCAATAAGCAATCACTCAAAGATGCCACAGTGGCAATACTCGATGCGCGCGAGTCAACTCTGGAGGTGTTTGGACTGGCTGCTGCAGATGGGAGTTTCAGCATTACCAATATACCTTTTGGAGCAATGATTTTGCAGGTAAAATTTGCAGGATATGAGCCATGGGAAAGAAAATTGACTTTTTCCAAAGAAAATGCCACCGTTAATATTGGAAATATCTACTTAAAAATTGCCGCCGGCACATTGGGTGAGGTTACAGTACCAGCCTCCCCCGTTCAAATGAAGAAAGATACGGTTGAATTTACTGCCGGGGCTTTTAAAACAAAACCCAATGCTGTAGCTGAAGATCTTTTGAAAAAGATACCCGGTATGGAAGTGGACAAAGATGGTACGATCAAATCCCAGGGAGAAGTAGTACAGCGGGTTCTGGTGAACGGTAAGAGGTTCTTTGGAGATGATCCAAAAATGGCAACCCGCAATCTTCCTCCGGATGTCATCGATAAGATTCAGGTTTTTGACGATCAGAGCGATCAGGCCAAGTTCACCGGATTTGATGATGGTAATCGTGTGAAAACCATCAATATCACAACGAAAAAAGACATGAAGACCGGTGCTTTTGGCAGAGTCGTAGCCGGTATAGGTTCTGATCAGCGCTATGATGAAAGCATAAACCTGAGTCTGGTCAAGGGTGAACGTCAAATCACCTTGCTGGGTCAGGCCAATAACATCAATAAGCAAAATTTTAGTCAGAATAATATTGGTGGTGGCAGAGGATTTGGCGGCGGGATGGGTGGCGTAACAGTGATTTCTATGGGTGGTGGTAATTTCGGAGGGGGTGGTGGCACGGGAAGTGGTATCACATCAGTATTAGCAGGTGGTATCACCTATCGTGCTGCCTGGAGTCAGAAGACCGATGCCTATGGAAGTTATTTTTATAACCGCCCTCAGACATTTGTCTCCCAGAAAAGCAATTCACAGAATATTTTCAATGCGGATTCTTCCATATACAATAACGCTCAATCCGAGTCGGATACCCGCAATGAGAACCATCGCTTCACTTTTAATTTGGAAAACCGGATGGATTCCAGCAATACTTTGATTTTCCGTCCCAATCTGGTTTTTCAAAATACTCAGCCTACCAGTGTTTCATCGAACGTTACCACTGCCGGACCCAAAGGAGTTCTGGTGAATGAATCACAGTCCAGAAACAACAGTGTTCGGAATGGATACAACGTAAACGGCTCCTCTCTCAGTTTTCGTCACCGTTTTGCTAAGAAAGGACGAACACTTTCTTTTGAATTAGGATTTTCCGGCAGCCAAAACCAGGGGGAGGGGTATACTTATTCAGTTAACTCCTTTTACCTGCCTATCAAAAGAACCGATACCATCAATCAATATTACCGGGACAGTTCCAGGTCCATCAACCTGAATCCATCGGTTTCTTTTACCGAGCCCATAGGCAAGAAGGGAAATCAAATGATTGAAATCAGGTATAGTCATAATTATACCAACAATATTTCTTCTACGACAACCTATAATTATAATTCCGCTATTGGTAAGTTTAACCAGTTCGATAGTCTCTTCAGTAACTCTTTTGATTTTACTTCTCGTGCTAATACTGTAAACCTGAATTATCGTATTCAGCAAACCAAGTATAACCTCAATTTCGGCAGTGGAGTACAATTCATGGACATCAACAGTTTGAATACCACTAAAAATGTTTTGGTTGCCCGCAGTTTTGTCAACCTGACACCTCAGGCTAACTTTACTTACAATTTCACGCGCACCAAGAGTCTGCGTATGTTCTACAATGGCCGAACAGGTCAACCTTCCAATACCCAGCTGCAACCTATTTTAACTACTACCGACTCAGTGAACTTCCAGATTGGTAATCCCAATCTTCGTCCTCAGTTCACCAATAGCTTGCGCGTTTTATATTCTTCATTTGATCCGTTTACTCAACGCATCATTTTTGCTACCATCAATGCCACCATCATTAACCATGATATTCAAAGTTCAGTTACGATGTTACCCACGGGTGGTCGCAAAACAACTTATGTGAATTTGAACGGAACGTATAATATTTCTGGTTACTTCAACTATGGATTCCCCATCAAAAAGCCGAAGTCCAACCTGAACCTTCAATCCAATATTTCCTACATACAAAGCCAGTCTTTGCTAAACGGAATCAATAACTATACGAGAAATACCATATTGGGACAAACAGTAAAATGGACAACCAATCTGAAGAAGAATTTTGATATGAATCTCAGCACTTCCTATACATATAATCCTGTAAGGAATACCCTGTCACCCAATCAGAACACTAATTTCACGACCTGGTCAATGGCGGCAGATTTTACACTTTACTCTGATAAGGGATGGGTAATCGCCAGCGACTTCGATCTTACCAAATATGGTAACCGCCCTGCAGGTTTCAATACATCCGTTTTTCTGATCACCCCTTCCATTGCCAAACAATTCTTGAAAAATAAGGCCGGTGAATTACGCCTCAGCTGTTTTGATGTCCTGAAACAAAACCTTGCCATCAGCAGCTCTGCCAGCGCTAACCAGATTGTGAATACACTCACTAATAACCTGACTCAGTATTTCATGCTCACCTTTACTTACAACCTGCGCAACTTTGCCGGACAACAGTCTATGCGTGGCGGAAATATGATGATGCGTGGTAATGAGGGCATGCGTTTCATGATGAACGGCGGCGGAGGAAATAATAGACGCGGTGGGTTTTAAAAGAAATGACCAACTGCCTTTTTTCAGCCATGCAGTATAGCCCGATAATGGGCACTTAAAAAAATGCGCTTGTTTTAATAATCTTTATTATTTTTGTCATCGATTCAACAAAGAGCCTCAAACTGTGATACTCAACAAGGCATATCAATCTTCTGCTACTGTCAACTATCTTCGGGTTGAACTGATGCCTGTTTTTGTATTGACATCT